>JBILCD010000095.1:0-9230 GCA_044353285.1 Crocinitomicaceae bacterium
GCGTGATGAATTTCACAACCAAAAGTCCAACACTTAGCACGAATGATGAATTATTAGTAAAAGCATCCGCTTTTACACGTTATTTTTCTGCCGCAAACGGGTTCTCAGGTCATGTCGATGTTTCTGTGGGTACAATGCGTTTTGGTTCATTGACATCTTTTACCTATTCTAACTATGGTGATCTTCGTCAAGGTGCCAATAGAAGTCCATTTGTAGGTAATTTTGGATCTAGACCGTGGTATGCGGCAACATTTAATGGTGTCGATTCGATGGTTATGAATGCGGATACTAATGTGCAAGTAGGTTCAGGATACACGCAATATGACGTATTACAAAAATTTACATTTAAGCAAAATGAGGTCATTACGCATAAATTGAATTTTCAATTGTCTAATTCTGGTGATGTTCCTCGTTATGACCGTTTGACTCAAATGAGTGGTGCTAATCCTAAGTTTGCAACATGGAATTATGGTCCACAGAAAAGAATAATGGCGGCTTACACGCTTGATTTTACAAAGAAAAATAAGTTCTTTGATCAAGGCCGTGTGATTTTAGCTTATCAAGCCATTGAAGAAAGTCGGATTAATCGTAAATTCAATACTGTTTGGGAAAACCATAATCTTGAAAAGCTAGATATTTTTACTTTAAATGCTGATTTCGCTAAAAAAATGAATAAGCATGAATTTCGCTATGGTGCGGAAGCTTATTTCAATAAAGTGAATTCTACTGCTTTTGCTACTAATGTTGCTGTTGATACTTCAATGGCCATCGGTACGCGCTATCCAGATGGTGGTTCTTCTATGATGTCTGCAGCAGTGTATGCAACGCACACATGGGAAGTTAGTGATAAATTTATTATCAACGATGGACTTCGTTTTTCCTATGTAGGCTTGAATGCTAATTTCATTGATAAATCATATTTCCCTTTTCCATTTAATAACATCACCCAAAATAATAGTGCTTTTAATGGAAACATAGGATTTGTTTATCTTCCGGCAAAAACATGGAGGATTACAGGCAATCTTTCTTCCGGATTTAGAGCGCCAAATGTGGATGATTTAAGTAAAGTTTTTGAATCGGTTCCAGGAAGTGTCGTTGTTCCAAATCCTACCTTAAAGGTGGAATACACGCTTAATGGTGAAGTAGGAATTTCAAAGGAAATTCTTCCAGGATTAAGAGCTAATGTGAATGTTTATTATACGCGATTGACGAATGGGTTGATGACACAAAACAGTCAGTTTCAAGGAGCTGATTCTATTATGTATGATGGTCAATTAAGTCAAGTTATGTCAACTGTGAATGCGGGAAAAGCCTACATATATGGAATAGAAGGCGCACTTGCTGGACAACTAAACAAATACATTTCGGTCTTAGGAACCGTGAATTACACGAAGGGTCGCATTGCAACTGATTCAGTTCCTTATCCATTGGATCATATTCCACCCGTTTTCGGAAAGTTTAGTGTGATTTCATCTGTTGATCGATTAAGAACAGAGTTCTTCGTAAATTATGCTGGATGGAAGCGAGTTGTTGATTACAATATGATTGGTGAGGATAATTTTGCCTATGCAACTGTTGATGGTATGCCTTCTTGGTTTACTTTAAATGCACGTGTATCGTATTCGATCACAAAGACTATTAGTTTTCAGATAGCTTGTGAAAATATTTTAGATCAAAATTATCGACAGTACGCTTCGAATATATCTGCACCAGGCAGGAATTTTATTCTAACGCTTAGGGGGAGTTTCTAATTTAATTGTGTGTCGTCAAAGTTCATTCGACAACTATTAAACATGATGATTAATACCGCTGGAGATTTTCTTAATCGGTATTTTTTATAATTAGAATAAATAGTTGGGTTTATGCTTAAGTACCACCAATCAAAATCCTAATCAAATTTATAACACGAATTATTAGCTCAATTTTAGAAATTATTCTATTTTCCTATCTTTTTTTCTTGACAAAAAAAGAAACAAAAAAGTCAAGGCACTGAATTTCTATTTTGTTCGCAAATCATTATTTTAAAATTACTTACAACTCGTAGCGAACAATTTTAACTCCTTTCTGAAACTGAAATTTTTCAAAAATGTTCTTACAGAAATTTTAAAAATTAACAGGTTCACTTCAGTAGCAAAAACCATTAAATTCAAGGCCGAATTTTTCCGTCTGGGCGGAGGCTACTATTCACTAAAATAGTTTCAACTTCAAATGAAATATTTGTTTTTATAATTAAAATATTTTATCGGTACAATTGTGAATACTCAAATTTATTAATCAACTCGAATTAGTTTAGAATACAAGAATGAGTATTCATCTGTAAAGATAATACTGTCTTATGTCAGATTGAATTCATAAAAATAAAAACACTAATTATAATTATTAGAATTCCTTTACGGCTCTAGAACAAAGGGTGCAATTGCTCAATTGCTTCCAATTGCTCGTTGTGATTCCTCCAGGTGTTCCGAAATATTTAGACCAAGCATTGTTATTTCCTCCCAAAGTTGAGGTCCAATAATCTCTTGATTGAAATCCACCAATAGTCGCTTTTTGCGTATACATCAACTCCAATTCGGCTTGTACAGGTAGTCTCCAACCAGCGCCACCTAACGTATAGGCTTCACACGCTGCCTTTGATTGACCCCAATCTAAATGTTGAGCAAAGGTAACTTGATCTGAAAGCGCAGCCACTAAGCCATGTTCTTTTGAAGCATCAAGTTTGATAACAATTCCACCAAGACACTTCTGACCTAATTCATAGGTAGGCGTTTGATTTTTTTTATTACAGGCAGTTAATGCTAAAAAAGCGACTAGGAATAGGAAAATTGTTTTTCTCATGGTTTGTAATTTAATGGTTCGAAGTTAACGAATAAAAAATTAATGACTTGATAATCCTCAAAATTAAACAATACATTCTACAAATAAGGATGCTACACTCCTCCTGCTACACCTCTTATTTTTTTGTAACGTATTTGCCTGTCTTATTCATATAAAAGAATTTAAAAAGAGTTTCTTGGTTATTTGATGCAGTGATTGTTGGCTCATAAATGTATAAATCTGCTTTTTTGGGAATATCACCTAATTGACCTTTAGAAATGACTATATCTTTTGATTCGCTGTAGCTTCCTCTTTCGTAATTAAAAATAAAAGATTCTGCATCAGTTGTTCCTAAGCCATCAAAATTTTTCCATTGAAAAATTCTTCGAGGAGTATGATTGGTAACAGTGTAAAAATCTTTATAGCTAGCATTTCGAATTCTAAAATCAATGAGTATGTCTTTGAAGGATGATGAACTGATATTTTCAAAACTAACCTTAAGTGGAAGCATTGGGGAGGAAGGAATGGCTAGGGGAGGAGAGATTAAGTTTAAGGCGCCATCAAAGTAAAAAAAGTAATTATAGTTTCCCATAAAGCCAAGTTCTGCTTGTTTTGCAGAATTATTGGATTTAACAGCCTCATTCATGGCATATTGGTAACGATTAACCAAAATAATGGCATCTTGCTTATCATCACCATCTAAATTTTCTTTGTGAATACTTAAGGTGTATTTTTCAGTAGCAGGAATGCGCAATTCGCTTTCTATGTGTTGTTTAGCGTATGAATTTAGGTCTGAAGTTTGTGTCGGTAACTCTTCAACGGAAACTTCTTTTCGATCTTTTTGCTCTTCACATGATGAGGTTAGTATCACAGAAAAACCGAATAGCACAAGGTTGAATTTAGAGAAAATAGACTGAATCATACTTCGATAGTTCGTTGTTTGATGAGCTTGAGTGCAAATGCCAATTGAGCTTCTCTCGATAAATTGGAATTATCAAGTTCAATGGCGTCATCAGCCTTTTTTAAGGGACTTATTTCTCTTGTAGTATCTAAGAAATCACGTTCCTCTAAGTTTGCTTTGATGGCCGCTAAGGTAATAGTGGAATCTTTTAAAACGAGTTCTTTATAGCGCCTTTCTGCTCTAATAGTTGGGTCTGCTGTAACAAAGAACTTGATGTCAGCAAAGGGAAAAACAACGGTGCCTATGTCCCTACCATCCATAATAATACCGCCAAATTCACCTAACTTTTGTTGTGTCTTTACCAGTTTACTGCGGACTTCTTTTAAAACGGCTATTTTAGAAACTATCGCAGCTACTTCAGGTTTCCTAATTTCATTTGATATTGTGATGCCATTTAGAAGTAGGTCGCTTTCAAATTTTTCAGGATTATATTCAAAAGCAAGGGTAATTTCATCTAATCGTTCAATTAAGCGTACTGTATCGGGTTCTCCATTGGTAAAAAGATTATGTTGAATAACGTAATAGGCAATTCCTCTATACATAGCGCCAGAATCGACGAAAATGTAGTTTAATTCTTTCGCTAAATCCTTGGCTAAGGTACTTTTTCCACAGGATGAAAATCCGTCAATAGCTATGGTGAGTTTTTTCAATGGTTTAGTTTGATGTTCAAAAATAGGAATTTCAATCGATTTTGATGATTAGTTGTTGTCTATGTCTTTATGTTCTTTAATTTATCTCTTAAAAACAGTCCTGTCGAGTTGTCTTTTAGCTCGCTCATTGCTTCTGGAACCCCTGAAAACAGTAAATTTCCGCCATTTTCTCCTCCTTCTGGACCCAAATCAATAATCCAATCAGCACATTTAATTACTTCCACATTATGCTCTATCACAAAGATGGAATTTCCTTTGTTAATTAATGCGTTAAAGGCAATAATGAGCTTTTCGATATCATGAAAATGTAAGCCTGTTGTTGGTTCATCGAATATAAAGAGGGTGTCAATAGTTGAACCTTTAGAAAGAAATGAAGCTAATTTAATACGTTGTGCTTCTCCGCCACTCATAGTACTTGATGATTGGCCAACTTTCAAATAGCCCAATCCAACGTCGATTAATGGTTTTATTTTTTCTGTGATTTTCTGTTCTGTTCTTTCGCTTGATGCTGCAAAAAAGGAATACGCATCGGTTAAATTCATGGCGAGCAGTTCGTGAATGTTTATTCCTCGATAATTTACTTCAAGGGTCTCTGCTTTATACCGTTTTCCCTTGCACGTATCGCATGATAGTTCAACATCGGCCATAAACTGCATGCCCACAGTAATTGTTCCTTCTCCTTCACACATTTCACAGCGACCACCTTCTACGTTAAAACTGAAAAATCCTGGTTTGTATCCGCGCATTTTAGCTAAGGGTTGTCGTGCAAAAAGTTCACGGATATCATCAAAGGCCTTCACGTAGGTGATGGGATTGCTTCGAGATGACTTTCCAATTGGATTCTGGTCGATGAATTCAACGTTTTTTATTAAATTGAGATCGCCGCTAAGGGTGTCATATCCAATATTTAGTTCGCTTGTTAATCCCAAATGGGTTCGAATAGCTGGGTATACAATTTCTTTTATTAGCGTAGATTTACCTGAGCCTGAAACACCTGAAATACACACCAAGGAATGCAAAGGTAAAGTAACATGGATGTTTTTAAGGTTGTTTTTTCTTGCACCGGCAATCATTATTTTTTTAGTTGTATTTCTTCTTTTCTGTGGTAATGGAATGGCAATTTTCTGGGTTAAATAATCGGCAGTTAAGCTATTTTTTGCTTTGTGGAGGTCGCTGTATTTACCATGATAAACTACTTCTCCTCCATATTGGCCGGCTAATGGCCCGATGTCAATCACTGAATCTGCCGCTTTCATGATTTCTTCGTCATGTTCAACAACCAAAACGGTATTTCCAAGATTTTTTAGGTGCTGTAATACCGAAATTAATCGTTGTGTATCCTGAGGATGAAGTCCGATAGATGGTTCATCTAAAACATAAATAGAACCAACTAAGCTACTGCCTAATGCTGTTGCTAAGTTAATTCGTTGAGATTCTCCACCTGAAAGGGTATTGGCTGCTCTATTAAGGGTTAAATATCCTAATCCAACATCTTTTAGAAAGCGCAGACGTTGAATTATTTCGGGTAAGATGCGTTTGCTAATTTCTTTTTCAGAAACACTTAATTCAAGTTGATTGAAAAAATCAAGGCATTGAATTATGGGAAGCAACACAATATCTTGAATGGAATACTGGTTTATTTTTACATAATTCGCATCCCCTCTTAACCTAGTTCCTTTACATTCTGGGCATTCAGTTTGACCTCTATACCGTGAAAGCATAACGCGATATTGAATTTTATAGGTCTGACTTTCAAGGAATTTAAAGAATTTATTTAAACCCATAAAGTAGCTATTTCCCTCCCATAATATATCGATTTCCTCAGCACTTAACTCGCTAATTGGGCGATGAATGGGGAAGTTAAATTTTTTCGCATTGTACACAAGTTGGTTTAGGTATTCGCCCATGATTTCACCTTTCCATGGTGCAATAGCCCCTTCGTAAACGCTTAGTTGTTTGTTTGGTAAAACTAAATTCTGGTCAATTCCTAGCACTCTACCATATCCTTCGCATGTTTTACAAGCACCAAATGGGTTATTAAAGGTAAAAAAGTGAACGCTAGGTTCTTGAAATGTCATTTCGTCGAGTTCAAATAAATTAGTAAACCACGTAACATTTCCTTGTTCGATATCCAATAGTCCACAAGCGCCTTTGCCTTCGCTAAAGGCAATTTGAATTGAATCGATATAGCGAGCATCGTTTTCGTCGCTTTCTTTTTTTACCACAATTCGATCAATCACCAATAATGCGGTATTTAGAGAAGTTTCGCTGGAATTTATTTCATCTAAATTTATAATTTTATTGTTTATATAAATTCGTTTAAATCCTTGTTCTATAAGTAATTGAATTTTTTTATCTACACTTAAGCTTGCTGAGCTATGTACCGGACAAACTACTGCCATTTTTTGCGAATTAGGAAATTCTTTCAGGGCTTGAAGAACGTCTTGAGGCACGTGTTTTTTGACTATTTCACCTGATTTTGGGGAGATGGTAACGCCAATTCGGGCAAATAAAAGTTTGAGGTAATCATAAATTTCGGTGCTTGTACCAACAGTAGATCTTGGATTATTCGTAATTACTTTTTGTTGTATAGCAATACTCGGCGCAATGCCTTTGATGTAATCTGTTTCTGGTTTATTTAGTTTTCCGAGAAATTGCCTTGCATAGGAGGACATGCTCTCGATGAATCGTCGCTGACCTTCGGCAAAAATAGTGTCAAAAGCTAAGGATGATTTTCCTGATCCTGAAACTCCTGTAATAACCGTTAGCTCACCATGATTTATACTTACGTCGATATTCTTTAAGTTATTGACACGTGCTCCTTTAATTACGATTTTACTTTTCACGGATGTAAAGGTAATCTATGCCGATAAAATGGGACAACAATCTTATTTTTTTTTACTTTTAGCTTTCTTAAAAAGTACAAGATGGATTTTAGGTCATTATTTCGTAAAAAATCAGCTACAGTTTCGGCTCATGATGAAGGCGATGGCCACGGCCATGGCCTTAGTAAAGTATTAACTGTTCGAGATCTTACGTTCTTTGGAGTTGCTGCCATTATTGGAGGTGGAACATTTAGCGCCATTGGTAATGCTTGTTTTTCAGGCGGACCAGGCGTAGTTTTGTTATATGTTATTTGTGCTATTGCATGTGGATTTACTGCAATGTGCTATGCAGAATTTGCTGCTCGAGTGCCGGTGTCGGGAAGTGCTTATACCTATGCCTATGTTTCCTTTGGTGAATTGTTTGCTTGGATTATTGGGTGGGCTTTACTCATGGAGTATTCTATTGGAAATATTTACATAGCTTTTTCATGGAGTGGATATTTTACCAATTTACTTCACGGTTTTGGTATTGATTTACCTACTTGGTTAACCATTAACTATCGAGCTGCGCATGATGCTTTCACGTCCACCAAAATTGGAACGGAAGGATTTTCTGCATGGAATTCAGCACCACAATTGGGTGGCCTGCGAATTATTTTTGATCTACCTGGTGTTATGATTAATGTATTAATTACGTGGCTCGTTTACGTTGGAACAAAAGAATCGCGAAACATCAGCAATATTATGGTTATGATTAAACTCGTAGTGGTAATATTGGTCATTATCGTAGGGTTTTTCTATATCGATATTGATAATTGGACACCATTCTTGCCTAATGGTTTTGGTGGCGTAATGGCTGGAGTATCTGCTGTCTTTTTTGCTTACATTGGATTTGACGCTGTTTCAACCCTTGCTGAAGAGGCAAAGAATCCACAACGAGATCTTCCGCGTGGAATGATCTATTCGCTCGTAATTTGTACGGTAGCCTATATTTTATTGGCGCTTGTTCTTACTGGGATGGTTTCGTATCAATATTTAGGCGTTTCTGATCCTTTGGCGGAAATCTTTCAGTTAAAAGGAGTAAAGTGGATGTTATACATTGTTTCTGTTGCCGCCGTTGTAGCAATGACCAGTGTTATGCTTGTTTTTCAAATGGGACAGCCACGTATTTGGATGACCATGAGTCGCGATGGATTATTACCAAAGAAATTTTCTAAGATTCATCCAAAATACAAGACCCCGGGTTTTGCCACAATTGTAACAGGATTTGTTGTAGGGGTTCCGATGTTCTTCACCGATGAAAATTTCATCCTTGATTTCACGAGCATAGGAACATTATTTGCATTTGTTCTGGTATGTGGAGGTGTGCTAATGCTCCCATCTCAAAAAGGCACGCCGGAAGGAGAGCCAACGAAAGGTCGTTTTCGCCTTCCATACATCAATGCGAAGTACATTTTCCCCGGAATAATCATATCAACATTCACGTTTTTAATTATTCAGTTTCCAGCATTTTTTACAGAAACTATTTTCTTAAAAGGCGAAAACTACGCTCAAAGTATTCCCATGATTTGCTTCTTTGTTATTTGTTTAGTCATGACTGTTCTTTCATTTATGAAAAACCTTTCCTTAATTCCTGTACTCGGTCTGGTGTCATGTTGCTATCTGCTTACAGGAATGGCCGCAAACAATTGGAAATGGTTCTTCATCTGGTTTGCCATCGGCCTGGTAGTGTATTTCCTTTATGGACATAAGCACAGTAGACTAGCTAAAAAATAAGATGAAAAGATTTCATGTTAATGAAGATATCCAAAGGGCCTATACCCTTGATTCAGAATTTTATACTTCTGAGGAAGCTTATGAACAAGCCAAAGAAAAAATTTTTACTCGTACTTGGCAATTTCTTGGCAACTCAGATGATATTCGCCTGAATGGTCAGATCATTCCATATACCTTATTGCCTGGATTACTCGATGAACCTAT
>JBILCD010000260.1:0-3041 GCA_044353285.1 Crocinitomicaceae bacterium
CGTTTCCTTCGGACATTACAAAGTTATTTGAAAAAGATACTATTCAATTCTGAATGATATTGATGTATTATACTTTCTTTTACATATTCAGGTAGACCCTTATTGAATTTCCTGTAGAGTACTTCATCAATTCCCATAATGCAATTTACTTTCATATTTTGAATTAAATTAATGATCTTTTCTTCTTTCTCAGATTTTGAAAAATGAAATACTTCAGCATTATTTTTCTCATTTAGAATTTTTATTTGATCTAATTCAATTCTTAATGCTCCATCCTTTTCAAATAGTTTTTTGGAAATTTCAACGCAATTATTTTCAAAAGTTTGTTCTATATTGTTTTCAATTTGATTTTGTTCTTGTCTTAAATTCTCCCCTGTTGTTCTTGCGAAAAGTTTAAATAAAACAATAATCAACAACCCCAATCCACCAGCAGGGATAGCAAAATTAAATTTCCTTTTTTGATTGTTTGAATTTGGTTTTAAATCTTTAATTCCTCGTATTTCAATAATTGAATTAACAAATTCAACATTGGCAGAATTAACTATCTCTGATAGTTTTATCCCGATAGAAACAAGAGTATTATCCGTTAATTTATGGACATAATCTTCTCTAAGTCCTCTAGCATTCAATTCTGTTAAAAAATCATCAATATAAACACTTTGGTAACTTGTGATCTTTAACCAAACATCATTTAATTCATTATCCGTAAGAATTACTATTTTATCCGAAAATTCACCCATTTAGAAATATTTTTTTAATCTTATTTTTTGGAATTAAAACTTAAAAAATGAATTCAAATTTTATTTTTAATTTCAATTGAATTGTCAACACAGTAGAAATAACTATTATTCAATTTGAAATTCTCTGACCCTTTTTTCATTTTCTTTAAGATCATCTAATAACTTTTGTAGTGATATAGGAACAATATTTACACCTTTTAATTTTCCATTTTTTATTTCCGTAATCGTTCTATTTATTTCTATAATACTCTCAGTTAAACCCTCTAATAAAGTTTCTTTGGTTCTTCTAGATGGGATCATTGAACTTAGTTTTCTATATATTTCAAGTTGTTGTGGATCATTTTTAAATAATTCTTCTAAAGAGGCATTGAGTAACTTTTCATTAGCAATATCATTAGCACGAATATTAGCTTCACTCTTAATTTCTTTCATCTTTTTTGGATCATTTTTTATGTGTTCCTGTATCATCTCGTCTGTAATTTGAACCTTTCTTTCCTTTTCAAGTTTTTCCATCTCCTTTAAAAACACCTTGTTTGCGTCTAATTCAGTGGGTTTTTCTAATTTTTTATGGTTAATTTCATTATCGCATGAAATAGTCATGGTAAAAATTGTAATAAAGATTAAGAAGTTGAATCCAATCTTTGTTATTTTTTTCATATTTATTTCTTTTTTTAAATTTAAAAATTACCAACCCATTCTCCATCCTTCCAAATCAAATGTAGAAGTATGAATCCCCTGCGTAATTAAGAACGAACAAACCTGTGGTGTCAGGACCTGTTGCTGTATAATCATCTTTTGAAGTTAAACCCAATCTTTAATAGAATCTTTATAGTAGAAATAATCCTGTTCAAAAATCACAGGTTTACCTCATGGCAAACATATCTTTTTCATTTGATTTGTTAGTATAACAAATGTAACATATTTGTTTTATTATAACGAATCCGTTATAATCTATTATGAAATCAATTCCGAATTTTTCGAGTGTGGATGTAAAAGAAAGATTATTGCAATTAGGATTGATAGTTAAGAAGTTGCGAGAAGAGAAAGAGAACGAAGTAAAAAGAGAGTGAGAAATCATCGCTCTCGCTCTGTTTCTCACTCTCTTTTTGTGATCCCTCTGGGATTCGAACCCAGGGCCCATACATTAAAAGTGTATTGCTCTACCAGCTGAGCTAAGGAATCATTCTTTTTGGGGTGCAAATATACATTGATTATTTTGTTTATCAAATCATTAAATTGGTAAATTCGCTATTTTTTAGGATAATTTTTTTAATTCATTGATTTTCAATTTTTAAACTTAATAGATTGGATTCCCAAAATCGAATATTTCTTATTGGTTTCATGGCTGCTGGTAAAACTTCTTTGGGCAAGCATCTGGCAGCTCAAATGGATTGTCCATTTATCGATTCAGATGACGTTATTGAGCGGATGGAAGGGAAATCTGTGACTGAGGTCATTCAAGAGCATTCATGGGACTATTTTCGACAGAAAGAATCGGATTGGCTAAGCTTAGTATCAGCAGAAAGCTCATTTGTTTGTGCTGTAGGTGGCGGCTTACCCTGCCATAATGATAATTTGGAAGCCCTTTTAAAAATAGGCCTGGTTATTTACTTGGAGTGCAGTCCTACGGTTTTATATGCTCGCTTATTAGATCAGAAACACGATCGACCACTAATTTCCGCTGTTCCCAACGAAGAATTAGTAGAAACTATTACCAGTTTATTAAACGAGAGGGAATACTTTTATCAAAAAGCAGATCATGTGATCAATGCTGACTTACCCATTAAAGAACAATTGGATCAACTAATCAGGAAGATTAAAGGTTCTTAATATAAATCTTTACGATAACCTACATTGAAAGAAAAAATCATAGGGGCGTATAGATTAGAATTAGCAGCTGTCTGATTACTTGCCTTTCCAAATAGCGCATAGCTTCCGGTAAGGTCAGCGAAAATTGTTCCTCTTGCTGGAAAAGTATATTTCACTCCACCTTGTAAACCTAAGGCAATGCTTATAATTTTTCCTTTATCTTCCGTATTTTGGGGAAGCTCGTAACCATTCTCCCATTCATATTGACCTGTATAATCAAATTTTTCGTAGTTGTTCCTCACTGAATTAATGATAAGCATGAAGTTACTCCCACCATAAACTGAAAAACCATTATCATAGTCATTACCAAGATAATAGCGTGTCCCCCCTTCTATGGTTGTATAGTTAGTGGAGCTTAGGTAATTTACACTTAGGTTATACGGACTAGTGGTTAAATCAATAGCAGTAACATTGGCCGTCATGGTTTCGTCT
>JBILCD010000261.1:0-3013 GCA_044353285.1 Crocinitomicaceae bacterium
CTGGAAATACCTCAACTTCTATGGCGAATGGCATTTGGCTTTTGCATAATTATTTAGGTTCTATCGGAACAAGTTCTGCTTCGCACGGAAGAGTTTTAACGCACGAGGTTGGTCATTGGTTAAATCTCCCGCATACTTGGGGTTCGACGAATAATCCAAATATTCCGACCAATTGCGATACAGATGACGGTGTAGCGGACACACCCAATTGTATTGGAGTGCAATCATGTGCATTAAATTCAAACACCTGTAATTCTGATGATGCTTATTGGGGATTTAATATTCGTGATAACGTTGAAAATTATATGGATTATTCTTATTGTTCTAAGATGTTTACTGAAGGCCAAAAAACAAGGATTAGAACAGCTTTATTATCTAATAATACAGGCCGATCAAATTTATGGTCTCCGGCTAATATAATTGCTACAGGTATTACTGGTGATTTAATTCTGTGCAATGCAGATTTCACTTCTAATCGAACGACCATTTGTCAAGGGCAAACAGTAGAGTTTTCAGATGTTTCTTATAACTTGGTTACCAATCGAGTTTGGAGTTTTTCAGGTGGCAATCCATCCTCATCAACCACTTCCAACCCGAGCGTAACGTATAATCAACCGGGATTATATTCTGTGACGCTAAGCGCTTCAGATGGAACGACGAATGACATTGAAACAAAAACAAATTATATACGGGTACTTCCATCACCCACTTCTTTACCTTTTTGGGAAGGATTTGAAGCATATACTTCACTTGCTAATCTACCAAACTGGGAAGTAAATAACCCAAATAACAATAACGCATTTGTGTTGGAGTCAAACACGGCCCATTCTGGGATAAAATCTGCAAAGCTTGTAAATTTTGACGACGCCCCATCCAATATCGACGAATTAATTAGTGCTCCGATTGACCTCTCAACCATCCCTTCGGGTGGTGCAGTTACCTTGAGTTTTCGATATGCCTATCGTAAAAAAATGATCGAAGATTTTGACTACTTTAAAGTTTTTATAACAAATAATTGTGGCGATACATGGGCCCAGCGCAAAACAATAGGAGGAAATCAATTATCAAATCTTGCTACGGCAAGTTCATGGGCGCCATCATCAAGCCAAGATTGGGTAACCGTGCATATGCCAAATGTTACGAGTAATTATTTTACCGCTGATTTTCGAATGCGATTCCGTTTTGAAGGTGAAGGAGGCAATAATTTTTACTTAGATGACATCAACCTTTACGCTGGAGCACCTTCAAATACGGTGGTTCTAGGAGTGAATGATGAAGCGTCTTTTTCTAATCCTGTGCTTTATCCTAATCCAGCCAACGAAGAGGTGCATGTATCCTACCATTCTCAAGATGTTAATGATGTCAATGTAAGTGTTTTGGACTTGAATGGTAAAGTACTTCAAAACTATTTCATCAAAAGTAATTCAGGTCAAAACATGGTGATGTTTGATATTCAAGCCTTGGCTCAAGGTTCCTATATGGTTAAATTGAGCAGCACCAAAGGTCAGATTATCTTGCCTTTTATTAAGAAGTAAGTTTCACTGCTGGTCTTTGATAATCTTTGCCTTGGCTGCGCCTACGCAGGTCTCTAGCTCATTTATACTTGCTGATTTAATAGCGCCAAGCGTTTTGAATGTTTGGAACAGCTGCGCAATCGTTGCAGGACCTATTCCTTTAATTTGTTCTAATTCTGATTGTAGAAAGTTGGCACTTCGCTGGTTTCTGTGGTGACTGATACCAAAACGGTGGGCCTCATTTCTAAGGTGTTGCACAAGTTTCATGGCCTCACTGGTTTTATCTAACATGACTGGATGGGCTTGTCCGGGCCAGTAAATTTCTTCCAGCCTTTTGGCTAAGCCCATGATGGCTATTTTACCTCTTAAATTTAGCTGGTCAATCGATTGAAGGGCCGCGCTGAGTTGGCCCTTTCCCCCGTCAATGATTATTAGATCGGGGAGAGCCCCCCCTTCTTCTAAAATTCTTTTGTATCGTCGAAAAACAATTTCAGACATCGAGGCGAAGTCATCGGGCCCTTGTACTGTTTTGATATTGAAGTGTCGATAGTCTTTTTTACTGGGAACTCCATGCTTGAAAACAACGCAAGCAGCAACAGCTGAAGTGCCCTGGATGTTTGAGTTATCGAAGCATTCGATGTGGATGGGGTTATTTTTTAATCCCAGAGCTTCTTGTAATGCTAAGGTGACTTGGCTCTTGGGTGGATTAATCGGCTTGATTTCGGTTTTGAGTTGCTGTATGATTTCCAGTTGGATATTCTTCAGGGACCATTCTACAATCTTGGCTTTCGGGCCTATTTTAGGTAAAATAAAACGGTAGGGCCCCAGCGCATCATCAAGTGCTAAATTACTCACAATCTCTCTTTCTTGACTTCCGTATAAGCCTTGTAAATGCTGAAGTAGTGTTGGGGCCAACTCGTTTTCTGTTTCATTGAGTTTGGGTTCAATCTTATCTGAATATGTAAAGGTGATGTGTCCTTCTCGCACCCATAGGTAGTTGAAATACCATACGTGCTCTTTATTGACTAAGGTTAAGACATCTATATTGAAATGGCCATCGTTCACAATGGTTGAGCTTGATCGGTATTCTTGTATGGCATTGATATTCCTTTTGATGATTTCCGCTTTTTCAAATTCTAGTATCTCTGCCGCTTCCTGCATTTTACCTTTCAAAAGTTGAATTAAAGAATGGGTTTTTCCACTCAAAATCCATTCGATGTCTTGAATGTTTGTGGTGTATGCTTCTTTCAGGGCTATATTTTCGCAAGGGCCTAAGCATCTTTTCAAATGAAATTCCAAGCAAACTTTGTGTTTTTTAGCCGAAATCGCTTGATCACTTAGGTCTAAATGACAGGTGCGAAGTGGATAAAGTTCTCTAATTAAATTTAAGATGACATGCATGCTTCTCCCTTTGGGATAAGGGCCAAAGTACTTACTGCCGTCATTTATTTTTTTTCTTGTACTGAATAAACGTGGAAAAGGCTCATTTTTAATGCAAA
>JBILCD010000262.1:0-3000 GCA_044353285.1 Crocinitomicaceae bacterium
AATGGGCATACCATTTCTCTTCTATTTTGCCTGGCTCAAATATTTTAGGCGTTTCCATCACTTAATTTTGGCTCAAAGATAGAAAATTATACTGCTCAACATATTAAGTAAGGCATTACTCTGGAAATAATATCAAAAAATAGTACGGTTTTTTATTATGCCCTTCGGACTATTTTTTTCTTACGAAATGCCATCGATCACATCCAAGATGGAGGGGTAACATTTTTTAAGTTTTGCCGGCAAAGCTGAAGGCTTTACCCAGCATACACTTGTGATTCCCTCTTCTTTCTGCGGAATTAGTTTTTCTAATCCATCATAAGTCATTAAAAACCAAGCTGTTTTCTTTAAATAAGAAACCCCATCAACTTCATAAGCATGGTAAGTATTCGTTATTTTTTCTACAATTTTAGGCTTTTTTAATAAACCACATTCCTCCCTAACTTCGCGTACAGCTGCTAATTTATTTGATTCTTTTTTTTCGAGCTTCCCTTTCGGTAAATCCCATTTACCTAAACGATGAATAAAAAGTAATTCCTTATCCCGAGAAACAAGACCGCCGGCTGCTTTGATGTTATTAAACATTCGAAAAAATTGCTTTAAGCTACGCTTTGGATTTTTTGAAATAAGCTGAATTTGTTGATCTTTAAGTTCAGAAAAACTATCTAAAAGCTGAGCGAAACTTTCAGGAAAATAATCCCCCAATAAAATCTGCACCCCTTCAATTTCTTCTGTAACGAAGAAAAGTTGAACGTTATCAATAAAAACTTTATACTTTTGTGTCATGATTAAGAACAAAGATACAGCATTTAGAATTGCTGAGGAATTATTAAAGATCAAAGCTGTAAAGTTACGACCACAAAATCCATTTACATGGGCATCTGGTTGGAAGTCACCTATCTACTGTGACAATAGAATTACCCTTTCCTATCCTGCTGTTAGAACATATATACGTCAAGAATTCTGCAGTGCCATACTAGCAAACTTTGGTAAACCCGATGTTATTGCTGGCGTTGCAACAGGCGGTGTTCCACAAGGCGTATTGGTTGCCCAAGAATTAGGGATTCCCTTCATCTACATTCGAAGTGCATCAAAGGAGCATGGAATGGGAAATTTAATAGAGGGCTTATATGAAGCTGGGCAGAAGATAGTTGTGGTTGAAGATTTAATTTCGACAGGAGGAAGTAGCTTAAAAGCGGTTGAATCTTTAAGAGAAGCAGGATTAATTGTGAAAGGATTAGCTTCTATATTCACTTATGGATTTAGTTTAGCAGAACGAAATTTCGAAAAAGCAGAATGCCCGTACATCACCTTAACGGATTACTCAGTGCTCATAGAGCAAGCATTGAGTGCCAATTACATCAACGAGGAAGATTTAGTTGAGCTCCGTAAATGGAAAGAAAATCCAGCTAAATGGACTAGTCCCGTAAAATGATTATCAAAAGTGACCAAATACAGGTAGCGGCGAACAAAAATGAAATAAGAGATTTTTTGCTTAATTGTACTAATTATCATTTATTGCTGCCAGAAGATAAAATATCCAATTTTACAGCCACTGAAAATCAATGTAGTTTTAAGGTACAAGGAGGAATTACGATTCAGCTTATTCAAAATGGAATCGATCAAGACGGCAATGTTTTACTAAGATCTGGAGCAGATAGCCCCTTTCCATTTAGCTTAAGCGCTAAGCTAATCGAAGAGGGCCAAAATACGAGTGGGGAGATTGAATTTGATGGAGAACTTAATTCATTTTTGGCGATGGTTGCTACTAAGCCGTTGCAGCATCTTTTCAATTATATGGCTGATAGTTTAAAACAGCAATTTACATCAAAAAGCTAATTTCTTTATTTTTAAAGGTCTTAATTTCGCCAAGTATATTGATTTCTAGTTCCCCGCGATCATTTACACCAACAATGACTCCCTCAAATTCTTGGTCTTCAGATTTAAAACGATGATTCTTTTTCAATCCATACAACTGTTCAAGGTAAACTAATTTAAGCCTTTGGTGATCGCTTCCGACAAATGCGATCCAATGATTAAATTCTTTCGTTAATTGCAATGATACCTCATCAATACTAAATTCAAGGCCTCGAATTAAGGCCATACTAGTTGCTCCAAGATTTAAAAATGAAAGCTGATTAACATTTAGGCCAAGCCCAAATACCATTGACTTTAATTTTCCAGCACGCACATTATTTTCAATTAAGATACCGGAAATTTTTTTACCATCGACAAATATATCGTTAGGCCATTTGATTTCTGCATCAATTTCAAAATACTTAAGGCAATTAATTAAAGAAATAGAAAGGCACATGTTAAATTCCTGTAAAAAATCAACTGACAAATTGTCGGGAAAATAAACATAACTACAAAGCAAGTTTTTTCTTGGCTCTGACTCCCACAATGAACCCCTTTGTCCTTTTCCTGCTGTTTGAGCATCTGCCAAAATTAGAGCGCCATTACGACAAAGCTGCTCTTCAATCAAGTTGGCAGCAAAATTGTTGGTGGAGTCGACCTTATCTAAACGAAAAATTTGATTTCCTAAGAACATTTTAGCCATTCTATTTTTTATAGAGCAAAGGTAAAATTAAAATATAAGGCTTAGATTTGTAAAACATAAAAAATTAATGCGAAAAAGAAAAGACACAGAAGCCTCCGAATTACTTTATAAAGCCATAGTTGAGGGAATGCAAGAAAACAAAGCACAAGATATAGTTGTCTTAGATTTGCGGAAATTATCAAGTGCAGTTTGCGATTACTTTGTAATATGTTCAGGTGAATCGAGTACTCAAGTAGATGGTATAGCAAATTCTGTAGCAAGGTTTACCCGAAAGGAACTACAAGAAAAGCCTTGGCACATCGAAGGAAAAACAAACAGTGAATGGATACTATTGGACTACATCGACGTTGTGTGCCACATATTTTATAAAGACGCCAGAAAATTCTATGAACTCGAAGAATTATGGGCAGATGGAGAACGAACTAATATTCCCAATATTAATT
>JBILCD010000263.1:0-2999 GCA_044353285.1 Crocinitomicaceae bacterium
GGAGTCGTTATTGAAATCGCGCCTGATGTGGTGATTTACTCCCGAACTGTTTCCTCCACTCACTACAAAGACAACTCCCGAATCAATATAGCTTTCAATGGCTTGAGAAAATAGTGATGTTCCATCCAAAGGATTCGTTCGCATTCCACCAAAAGAATTATTAATTACTAATCTTTTTCCAAGTGTTGACGCCGTTTCATACATCCATTGATAAGCATCCAATGAAGCAGAGGCATAGCCTGACTTCATTTGTGAAAATAAGAGATCGGATTCGAAACCAACCCCACGATAGACTGTTCCTCCTCCCGCACCTCCGGCGATACCTGCTACATGTGTTCCGTGATATGTGGAGCTTGTTGAAAAAGTATCAACTTCCATGTTCAATAGGTCCACGGTATTATCCAACAATGTTCCATAATTAAATCCAACTGGTGGATTGCCAGAGGTTCTGACCTGATCCCATGACGCTAAAACACGATAAGTTGTTAAAGAAGTATCGAAAAAAACAGGATGTGCATACTCAAATCCCCAATCTACAATGCCTATAATTACATCTTTTCCTGTGTACGATTGTGGTAAATTAATTCCCATGTGTACGCTGTCTGCTCGCGTATCTGAGATTGCTAAATCTAAAAATGGATCGCTTTTTTCGGGCACCTCTAAATACTCTATTCCTGGAATAGGAGTAGCATTTAAAAATAAATTTAATGGCAGTTGGATGGTGGCAATATTTCCAATAATTGTTGGGTTAAATCCTCCTAATCGGTTTATTTCTGATCCTTTAAAGGATGCATTGATTTTGGCTAATAGGGAAATGGAATATTGTCCGTTTGCAATCGTAATTGGGAATCTTTTTTGAATGTTTTCTGATAGGACTCCATCGTTATTTTTAAGCTCTTTTTGGATTACTTGCTTTACCCCCATAGTGTACGCAGATGTTTTGTATTGCGCCGATAAAGGAAGGTAGAACATTACAGTTAGCATAAAAACAAATAATTTCATGGTGGTAAATTTTACTAAAGATAAACTTTTAATTCTAGCTTTCATTTTAAAAAATATATTCGTTTTTTTTCTCCTGTGGCCTATTATTCTGATAAAGTGTTGACAGAAATATTCGGCCTTGAATTTTTTAGCTTCGCTGCTACTTACCCTACTTTTTTTTAGGTGACTCAGGCTCTCGAAGGCCCGCAAAAAAAAGTGGCATAAAAACTCGAAAGTGGCATGCGTTCATTCTCTCCAATCCTAAGCCAAACCGAAACTTCGGTGCCTTTCGGTGATTTCTATATAAGTGTCTCTTGTCGCCTATTATTCTGATAAAGCAAAGCGAATTTAAATAAGGGGACCGTGAAGTAGCTCGCAGAGATCGCTGAAACGGTCTTATTTTAAGAGTGGAGTGTATTGAAGAATAATCAGCGACTTGATTTTTTCGTTCTTTTGTATCAAGACAAAAGGACAAAGAGAATAAGGTCCGATTTATATCGGACAATGATGAAAAAATAGTGAGTATTCGGACCAGTAAAATATTGTAATGTTAAAAAAAAATCAAGAATTCATTGGGAGTGAAAACTATTTAGTGACTATAAGCGATCGCCATGGCAGAAAAATTCAAATGCAGAGACTTGACTTTTTCACACTGTAATTGAATTGCGTTTCTTCTTTCGTTTCTTTAATATGCGTTTTAAAGCCAATGGGATGCGTAAATAAATCATTAATAAAAAAGGGCGGTATAAAAACGCCAAAAATTGATACAGAGAAAAGCGAATTATTCCCGTTTTTTTCTTGTTGGAAAGTTCATAGTTAAATGTCTCCAAATAATGCTGGCATTGTCCTTCAATAATGCTTTGTTCTTTTTGGGATAAAAATGCTTTGTATTGCCCTATCTTTTTTGAATCGAGTGGAGATCGGATGCCAGAGTGAAATGCGAGCAGTTTTTCAGTAAACGCTGAATCTAATTTTTCCTTTTGACTATCTACGTAGTTTTCAAAAACACCTTCAGTATTAAGCATGTTTGAAGAAAATTCGAGCGATAGAAATGAACATATCTTTTTAAGTGCTGATTCAGGTGACTGAATTAAATCCTCAAATTTGAGGATTAGGCGATTGTTTTCAGGGAGGGCTAACATTCTTGAGTAAGCGCCTTTCCAGATGGCTGCTAAGAAAAAAGGGTGCTTATTCCAATTTAATTTGCGGATGCTTTTGGATACAATGTTATCGCGAACATCTCTAACCAAAACTAGGAACTTGGCACTAGGAAATATATGTTGGATCGCATCTAAGTGATACACATACTTGATTTGCTTGTCAACAATCACGCGAACGCTCGATTTATTTTTTTGATCGGAATCATAAAAATTGAGGTAGCTAATCTTTACAATTCGCTCATAGGTCAAAAGGTTTTTGTTTGCCAATAATTCCGCATGAAAAGTAGCTCTTTGGGTGAAATATAGATCCATGTTTTTCTCTGCTAACAGGAAAAAATCCTCTACATAGGATGAAATGTCGTCATCCGTCCAAGATACTATTTTATGGTATTTAGGATATAAATACAGTGCAAACGGTTCTTCCGAAGGCGAAATAATTTCAGGGTGTAGATTCAACATCAAACATAGTAGAGAACTACCTGTCCGTTCGGTACATAAAATAAAATGAACGCTTATTTCATCTAATGATTTCGCATCGTATACTGTAGACATATTCAATTTTGTAGATCGTAGAATCGTCTTGCAAAATACAAATTTAGTAGGGATTTGTTATCGTTTTTAGTTGTCTAAATATTTAAATCTTTGTCGCGAGTTAATTTAGGCCTAGGATTATGAGATGTATTGTTTCATGTAACCATTCAACCATATTTCATTCTGAGAAAAGGTGGAATTTCTACCTTGAGTTATTATTAATTTGAAAATCAAGTAGCATGAATTTTCTGAGCCTTCTAATTTCTTTGTTCCTTGTTGGTTCATTAGCAGCACAAAAGTCGCCCGCCTTGAATCAGAAAACAGCAG
>JBILCD010000096.1:0-9129 GCA_044353285.1 Crocinitomicaceae bacterium
AAATACAAACCTGCATAGCAGGTGGATTTTATATTTGTGTATTGAGAAAACATTTATTGATCATCAAACCAAGGAGCTTACGACGGGGTTTGATAATCCAAAAAAAATACAGACCTGCATCGCAGGTGGATTTTATATTTGTGTATTGAGAAAACATTTATTGATCATCAAACCAAGGAGTCTACGACAGGGTTTGATAATCCAAAATAAACATTATCTTTAAATCTAACTTAAAACCTATTATTATGAAAACTTTATTATTTATACCATTCTTATTTATGAGTAGTATGGTGATTGGACAAACCTACAATTCAGATTCAATAATAGGTGTGCCAATAAGAATAGGAAACCTTGAGGTTGCACAGTTTGATTTTCCAAGTAAATTAAATGGCGACTATGCAGGCGAGGAATGCCAAGCATTAGGAAAAGGGTGGCGTCTACCTACAATCGCAGAATTAAATGAACTTTATGTCAATCTACACAAAAAAGGAATTGGTGGTTTTAGCAATACTACTTATTGGAGCGACAGCTTCTCTAAAGACGATGACTGGCGAATGGACATGTCCTTCGATGATGGTCTAGTTTTCGTTGATGGATACAGCGGATTTATGGAGTGCAATGTGCGTGCTGTACGGACTATTAATTAATTTAACTATTTCTTTATAAAGAGGCAGTCTTAAGGGATTGCCACTTTTTTTTTATACCTTCACCTCTAACTTAAAACCTAATACTATGAAAACTTTATTATTTATACCATTCTTATTCATCTGTAGTATGGTAATTGGACAATCTAACGAAATTATAGCCAAACCTACTAAAATAGGTAATCTTGAAGTTGCAGAGTATGATTTTCCAACAACAATGACTTGGGAAAAAGCACAAAAGGCTTGTGCGGATTTAGGAAGTGGTTGGAGGCTACCGACTAAAGATGAACTTAATTTATTGTATAAAAACAAGGATGAAATTGGCGGTTTTGCTGTTGCATACTATTGGAGTTCTACGGAGGGTAGAGATAACGGCCTTGCATGGGTTCAGTATTTCGGTAATTCCATCCATGGTAATGGCTTCCAGGACAACGGCAAAAAGTATCTCGATTTCTCTGTGTGTGCAGTTCGCACTTTTTAACACCGCATCGCAGCACCGCAGGTAATTGAATTATTTATTTCTAGAGAGAGGAAGTCTATATTTGACGCCTCTTTTTTTATACCTTCACCCCTAACTTAAAAACTATTACTATGAAAACTTTATTATTTATGCCATTCTTATTTATGTGTAGTATGGTGCTTGGACAATCTTCTAAAATTATAGATAAAACTATTAAAATCGGTAATCTTGAGGTTGCAAAGAAGGATTTCCCTAAAAAGATGAATTGGAATGATTCAAAAATAGCTTGTGCAAATTTAGGAAGTGGTTGGAGGCTACCGACTAAAGATGAACTTAATTTATTGTATCAAAACAAGGATGAAATTGGCGGTTTTGCTGATGCCAACTATTGGAGTTCTGAGGAGGTCAATGAAGACGATGCGTGGAAGCAGGGTTTCTACGATGGTAACCAGCACGCCAACGGTAAGATCAGCAACGGCAGTGTGCGTGCTGTTCGGGCCTTTTAACACCGCGCAGTAGCACCCCGCAAGTAATTTAATTATTTATTTGTAGAGAGACTTTTCTTAATTGATCAAGTTTGTTATATTTGGGAGATGGATTTGTTCGATGATTTATCTTATTTAGTAGGGGATGTCTTTTTGCCGGCTTGGGGAGGTGCCATTCTTGTGGGAGCGATAGTGCTTTGGATAAATAAGCTTTAGTTTATTCAACGCCTTACTCATGGCGGGATAATGTTAACTTTTATAAAATATGATGACAAGGATTCTTATAGCATTGCTCTGCATTTTATCCTTTAATAGCTATACGCAGTGGAATATCGATCCAACAATTAACACCCCAGTTTGTACAGAAACAGGTAAACAAATTGACCCTAGGATATTGGAGGATGGTCAAGGAGGCGCTTTTGTTGTTTGGAAAGATTTTAGAAATGCCCTTCCGGATGTCTATATTCAACGAATTGATAAAAATGGCATAGTTAAATGGGCCGTTGATGGTGTGGGCGCCTGTACAGATGAGGAAGATCAAAGCACGCCCAATATTTGTTCTGATGGAGAGGGCGGTTGTATTGTTTCATGGTCGGATGTGCGCGATGGATTAGAGAGGGATTTATATGCACAGCGACTTGATTCCAACGGTAATATCCTATGGGCCATTAATGGTGTAATTGTAGCAAATAAACCCAATCGTGAGCATAACCAAAAAATAGTAAGCGATAATTCAGGAGGGGCGATTGTTGTATGGGAACAAGAGGAATCAAATGGCGATTGGGATGAATGGGCGCAAAGAATTAATGCTTCAGGACAAATCGTTTGGTCACCAGGAGGAATAGCACTTTCATCTGTTGTTAGTAATAAAATAAATGGCCGAATTGAGTCTGATGGCTTCGGAGGTTCTTTTATTGTATGGCAAGATTTTAGAAATGGGTTGGATTATGATATTTATGCCCAACATTTGGATGGGAACGGCAGTCGATTATGGGGTAACAACGCTAAACTAATTTGCAATGCTGTTGGAACTCAATCCTCGCCTAAAATTGAGCCCGACATTATAAGCGGTGGCTTTTATACCATTTGGATTGATGCAAGAAATAATAATAATGATGTTTACGGACAACGAATTGATGCATCAGGTAATCTAACTTGGGCAAATAATGGCCTTTCTATTTGCACTGAAAGTCAAAACCAAAGCGCAGTAGATATTTTAACAGATGCGACAATCGATGGAATTATTTGTACATGGAAAGATTTTAGGTCCTTGAACAATGATATTTATGCTCAGCGGATAAATCCTTCTGGACTTGTACAATGGGCGCCTAATGGTGCAATAATTTGTTCTAATGCATTTGATCAACTGAACCCAAATATCGCTACTGACTTGACAGGGGGAGCGATAATTACATGGCAAGATTCATTAAATGGCAATTTTGATATTCGTGCGCAAAGAATTACCAATGCGGGTAATTTAGTATGGAATATTGGAGGAGAAATTGTCGCTAACGCATCGGGAAACCAAACCTCCGTTAAAAATTGTACTGATGGTGGCACTGGTTCTATTTTTATTTTTATGGACAAGCGCTCAGGAACAAATGATATATATGCGCACCATTTATATGGGTCAGGCCTACCTTATTCATCAGCCGAATTACCAAGCAATCTGGAGGATGTTGTTAGCATATTTCCAAATCCCTTTGAAAATGAATTAGTTATTAATGCTCTTGTAAATGAGCGTTTAGAATTTAGAATCCAAACCATAGACGGAACTATTGTTTATGAGGGAAATACAGGAAACGGAGAGAGCATCAAATTAAAATTAGGAGTACTTGCCTCTGGGATGTATCAAATTACTATTTTATCTAAAAGTAGGTTTTACACCAAAAAGTTAGTAAAACTTTAAGTATACAAACCATTCTTACCATTTTATTGAATAATCCTTGTATTCTGATCCACTAAATAAAAAGCGTCTACTATTCCTTGAATAGTTCGTTTAACGTTTTCATCAGCGAAAGAATGCTTTATTGCTTCGGAATTAAGGCGATAAAAATGTTGCCAATTCCAATTGAATTGCTTGGTCAAGAAAGTATATTCTTGATTAAGATCAACCGCTGAAATACCCCTACCATCGGTACTTATGCTCATTGAAACACCTGAGTCATAAACCGCATTAATTGGATATTCTGCTAAAGTTTGATAGACGCGTGTTAATTGATTACTGGTTGGACAAACTTCCAGATGAATATCATGATCAATCAAATGGCGCATCAATTTATTATCTTCAATGCTTCGAATTCCATGACCAATACGATTAGGCTTTAACTTATCTAGGGTTTCCCAAACGCTATGTGGACCAATCGCTTCGCCAGCATGTGCTGTACATGAAATAGCTTGAGATTTAGCATATTGAAAAGAAGAAACATGATTGTCAAGTGGAAAACCGGCCTCATCTGCAGCAATATCAAAACCGACAACACCTTTACCTTTAAATCGTTCGACTAATTTAATCGTCGTCATACTTTCTTGCTCAGTAAAATGCCTAAGGGTGCATAAAATTACATTTGCCACTACCCTATTAATGGTTTTTGCTTCTTGAATGGCGTTTAATACTTCTTGCACCACCTCTTCAGGACTTAACCCGCCCTTCAAATGCTGCAATGGCGCAAAACGAATTTCGGCGTAAACAACATTATCCGCATCAAATTGAGCTAATAAATCGAGTGTGATTAAACGAAGCTGTTGCTTAGTCTGCATGATGTTTATTGCAGCTTGGGCACAAGCGATGTAATCGTTTAAACTGCAACAATTTACAGGTGCTGCAAACTTCTTGGAGTATTCTTCTTGTGAAATACCAGGCAGCAGGCATTCAACAACCTTAAAACTTAAGGAGCAATCTAAATGTATGTGGAGCTCCACTTTTGGAAAGGAAGTATACATATTAAAATTTCACTGAGTAAGGCATTTAGTTAATTTTTGATTATTCAAACGTCAATTATACTATTAAAAAGTAGGGGTAAAAAAAAACCGGCAGTGATTTAACTGTCGGTTTAGTATTTTTTTATTGATTGCTATTTACAAGATATATTTTTGTAGATAGTCAGAAACACTCATTAGTTCCTCGCCCATCATAATTTTTTCAGCTCCAATTGCTCCAAAATATCGAGCCATAACCATTTTTGATTTTTCATCGATATTAACCAAGGTAATTGTCGCTTTGGAAGTAGCCGCATCAAAGGTAATGGTAATGTATTCCGTGTAATATTTAGAGACTTCTGCCACTTTTTCTTCCGTTACATCGGCACCCATTACAAATTCATAAACACCAGTTGTTTTGGCGATTTCTAATTTTTTAGCATCTGCACTAATGGCATACGACTGGGCGTTGATGGTTGAAAAACCAACAAAAATCAAAGAAAGAATTAATAGTAAAGTTTTCATGTTTTTAATTTTTAAGATAAGGTAAAATTACATTTTTTTTTAGACAAACAAATAAAATTCAAAAAGGATGCCTACTCCTTTATATTTTTTTGATTAATGTATACTGTATAGGACATCATACTTCCTGAGGATAACAATTCCATTTCTGCAATATAATAAGGGATCTGTATTTTAGCACCGCCAACAAACTGTCCTTCAAAAACTTGATTTGAAATTTTAATGTTGTAGCCATCTCCATTAGAAATAAATACTTTTTCGAACTGCCACATTTTTCCTTCAGGTACTTGAGCGTAGGAGCCTGCATAATATACTTTCACAAAAGAAGTATCTTGACAAATCGCGACATTAGCACAAGCCATTACCAAAAAACAAAATATATACTTCACAATTTTTATGGTATTACATTAAATTCAATGATGGAGACGTAGCCTTTTTGACCAACACCAGAACCTGTATTAAAGGTAATTTGAGTGCTAGCAGGAAGCCAATAAGGCAGTGGAATGGGGTAAACAGAGTAACTTTGAGTAAAATACCCAGTAATATATGCCTCCATTGGATTTCCATTAATATTCGTTATTCTAGTTGGAGAAGTAGGATTGTAAGCCATTCCACCTTCTATTTTCCATACTTTTCCAACAGGAATTGTATAAGTTAATGCACTATTGTAGGTAATTTCTAAATTTAAAACTTGGTTAAATTGAAGATTACTTTGCGCTATACTCTGAGCGCCAAAAAAAATGAATGCAAAAAACACTAGATAAATTTTCATGGAATAATATTAAATTCGATAACACTTAAAAAATTATCTATGCATGTTGTTTGAACAAGATCACCAGTTTTCAGCCAAATTGGCAATTGATTTCCAACCGCCATATATGTGCCAGAACTCCCATGACCCGGAGAACCGTTGATGATAAAATAAGGTTTCGTATTGATAAGAAATGGGTGATGGCGATCGATTAAATTACAGGTGGAAATTTCCGTGCCATCGCTTAATGCCGTTTGAGATTGCATATACGATTCTATTTTCCACACTTTGTTAACGGGTACAGTTTGAGCTATATTATTTATACGAAGCACCTGATTAAATTGTAGATTTCCTTGAGCTGTAAAGCTCAAACTGCTGATAAGGAAGAATAAAAATAGGAGATTTCTCATGGTATAACATTAAATTCTAAAATACTGAACCAACGATTGCCTCCACATCCACAAGATTGACCTAGGATACTACCACCCGGCAGCCAAATTGGTGAAGCATCCGCATTTCGATAATAGCCAGATGGACTTGAGTTGGAATAAGCTCCTCCATAAATAAATGATGTTGCTCCATTAAAATATACCGTCAAGGTACTACCGTAAACTCCTAAAGCTTCAATTTTCCAAACCTTTCCCGCAGGCACAGTCCATTGGGTGGTGTTGTCGGTATTGGCCGACAAGTAAAGTGCTTGATTAAACTGCAAGTTTCCCTGAGCTGTAAAGTTCAAACTACTGAGAAGGAAGAATAAAAATAGGAGATTTCTCATGGTACGATGTTAAATTCGATGACGCTTGCAAAATCTTGAATGCAAGTAGTCTTGATTACATCTCCAGCTTTTAGCCATATAGGTAGTTTATTGGCATTCGCTATTTGAACATAGGCAGTATTTCCCCATGCTATTGATCCAACAAAATAATAATTATAATTATTAATTGTAAGAGGGCGATGATGACCTAGGTTGGTACACCCCGTTGAATAATTTGATGAATTATCTCCTTCATTTTCTAAATAAGATTCTACCTTCCATACTTTTCCAACAGGTACGGTTTGCGGGGTATTACTTACCCTTAAAACCTGATTAAACTGCAAATTTCCTTGGGAATACAAGTTGTTTAAAGCAAAAAGGAAAATGATAATAATTGAGTATTTCATGGGATGACATTAAATTCGATGACGCTTACAAATTGCACATTAGTTGATGCAGCTAATGTAGTTCCAGAAGATAACCAAATTGGCTCATTTAAGATAGACGAACTTGCGGCTGTGGCGTAACCATCTTGGCTCCAATACGAATCAGATCTCCCGACTTCCCTAGTCACTGTAGTTTGTAAATAAATACTGATTCCGTTAACTAAAATGATAAAATTCCGAATACCACCTGATGTTGGATTTTGTTGATTTCTTGTGATATCGGTAAACAGGGAAACATTTGGTAAAAAATTTTGCAACTTCCACACCTTACCAGCAGGAACAGTTTCAGTTGTACTAACCAATTTAACCTGACTAAACTGCAAGTTGCCTTGTGCTATATTTTGATAATAAATAATTAAAAATAAAAGAAGCAGAGGAGTTTTCATGGTATAACATTAAATTCAATGATACTTACAACCCCGGAATTTAAACCAGAAAATCCGACATTTTGACCACCATTTACCCAATAAGGGAAAGAGTTAAATTCAGTTGTATAATTTGTGTTTGTGTTTTTTAAAAAAATTTGTTGCCCCGCCACACTTAAAGTAAAAAAAGAAGTGTAAGACGACATCCCTACATTCTCTAGTTTCCAAACTTTACCAACTGGAATAGAATAATTGCTACCTCCACTTGTGAATGAAAGATTCAAGACCTGGTTAAATTGTAAGTTGCCTTGCGAAAAACCAATTGTGGCTATGAAAAATGTAAAAAATAAAAAAGAAAGTGATTTCATGGTACAATATTAAATTCAATTACTGAATAGCCACGTGCGCAAAAACTAGCATTTGTACACGTGCATATAGTTGATCCAGCAGGCACCCACAAAGGCAAAGATGTCATTATTCCTCCTGAAGAATGAATCCCAAAACTAATAGGTAAACTATTTATCGCTAAATATTTGCCGTTATATAAATAATAGAATGAAGGAGCTCCACAAGCGCTAAAAAAAGATTGTGTTGCCCCCGATGTTTGAACTGGGTATGAATCTTGGCCGCCATCACTGATAACACTTTCGATTTTCCAAACCTTACCAGCAGGAACCAATTGTGGTGGATCTGTGTTTGATATAATTTTTACCTGACCAAATTGTAGGTTTTGAGCACTTGCGAAATTCACTAAAAAAAGTAGCAAAATAGAAATTCCAATTTTTTTCATCAGTCTAAAGTAGAAAGAAAAACCAAACAAATCAAAGTAATTTATTGAATTTTAAAATTAGTTGCTTTTAATATCTCTCCCAACTTTAATATATTAAATAAAAAACATCTTTTTTTTAATAAATAACCAATTATTTTATTTCTTGTAATTAAATGCGTAGTTTTAAATCTTAAATTTTTAAAAACTTTACAATGAAGAATTTACTGATGTTTTTGTCGATCGGATTTATAAGCTTAACTTCCTTTGGTCAAGCTCCGGATGGTATTAACTACCAAGCGGTCATTAGAAAAACCAATGGTGCTTTATTGACCAATAGCCCTGTGGCTATACGAGTTCAAATCAAGCAAACGTCAGCTACTGGTACAGTGGTATTTTCGGAGCGCCAAACCGCCATCACTTCAGCCTATGGCTTGGTGAATTTGGTGATTGGTCAAGGTACTCTTCTGTCAGGTAATTTTTCTACCATCAATTGGTCTACTGGCAATTATTGGGTGAGTTTAGGGGTAGATTTTTCTAACGGTACCAATTACGTTGATTACGGATCTCAAAAGTTGATGAGTGTGCCTTATGCGCTTTATGCCAAGAATGCAGGGAATCAGCTCAACCAATGGCGTTATGGAAACATTGTTCCAGCCACTACCCTAGGCGCAATGGGAGACTTTTATTTAGATATGATCACTGGTAATGTTTATTATAAAAATTCTTCCACAACTTGGGTTTTAACAGGAAATATTAAAGGCCCTACAGGTGCTACGGGCTCAGCAGGCGCAACGGGTCCGATTGGTTTAACAGGCCCAGCGGGAGCACAAGGATTAATTGGATTAACAGGTCCAATAGGGCCAGCGGGCCCAGCAGGCGGACCTCAAGGGCCAATAGGACCAATAGGACCAACTGGATTAACAGGTCCAGCAGGACCAACTGGACCATCGGGAGCACAAGGTATTCAAGGATTGCCAGGCGCTACAGGAGCAGCGGGAGCACAAGGTATTCAAG
>JBILCD010000303.1:0-2996 GCA_044353285.1 Crocinitomicaceae bacterium
ATCATTTTTCGTTAAAACACGGGAAGCTTCGGTAGCGTCAATTTTCAACTTTTTATTAAGTCTATAACGACCAACCTCTCCTAAATCATAACGAGTATCTGAGAAAAACAATTTTTCAAAAACACCTCTTGCCGTTTCAAAATCGGGCGGATCAGAATTTCGTAATTGACGATAGATGTGTTCAATTGCTTCTTTTCCTGAGTTGGAAGTATCTTTCTGAAGCGTATTATAAATAATGGTATAATCAGTTGAGTTCGCATTTTCTTTATGCAATATAACCGACTTGGCACCTGAATCAAGTATCTGCTCCAAGTGAGATTCTTCAATCGCTAATTCTCGATCTAACACCACTTCATTTCGCTCAATAGAAACAACTTCTCCAGTGTCTTCATCAACGAAATCTTCAATCCAAGTTTTAAGCACACGAGCAGCCAAACGTCTTCCGACAAGCTTTTTGATAGTCGCTTTAGCGATTTTCACTTCATCAGCTAAGCCGAAAATTTCTAAAATATCTCGATCAGTTTCATAACCAATAGCTCTAAACAAGGTGGTTACAGGCAATTTCTTCTTTCGATCAATGTATGCATACATGATACTATTAATATCTGTTGCGAATTCAATCCAAGAACCTTTGAAAGGAATTACACGAGCAGAATACAATTTTGTACCGTTAGCGTGACGACTTTGACCGAAGAAAACACCCGGCGATCTGTGTAATTGGGATACAATAACACGTTCAGCACCATTAATAACGAAAGACCCTTTCGGAGTCATATAAGGAATTGTACCTAAGTATACATCTTGCACGATGGTTTCAAAATCCTCATGCTCAGGATCGGTACAATACAATTTCAATTTTGCTTTTAGCGGAACGCTATACGTCAATCCTCTTTCGATACACTCTTCAATTGTGTAACGAGGCGGATCGATAAAATAATCCAAAAACTCTAATACGAATTGATTTCGCGTATCAGTAATTGGAAAATTTTCAGCAAAAACCTTAAAAAGGCCTTCACTGTCTCTATTTTCAGGAGTAGTTTCTAATTGAAAGAACTCTTTAAAAGATTTTAATTGGATTTCTAAGAAATCAGGATAATCAAATTGATTTTTGCTTGAAGCAAAATTAATTCTTGTTGAATTACTCGTTGTTGCCAATGCGTAAATTTTTTAGTGTAGAATGAAAAATACTTAATAATAAACAGAACAAGGCACCCGTAAAAACGGTTGCCTGTTCTGTATTTAATCGAAAATATTATTTAACTTCAACTTCGGCACCAGCCTCTTCAAGAGACTTTCTTAGTCCCTCAGCTTCGTCCTTAGAAACACCTTCTTTAACTGGAGAAGGAGCAGCATCTACTAAATCTTTAGACTCTTTCAATCCCATACCAGTAAGTTCTTTTACAAGTTTAACTACTGCTAATTTATTAGGACCACCGAACTTTAAGATAACATCAAATTCTGTTTTCTCTTCAGCAACTGCTTCCGCAGCGCCTCCGCCACCACCAGCCATCATTACTGGAGCTGCCGCAGCAGGTTCGATACCGTATTCGTCTTTTAATATTGTAGCTAACTCACTAACTTCTTTAACAGTTAGGTTAACTAGTGTTTCTGCAATTTGCTTTAAATCAGCCATTTTATTTAAATTTTAATAAAGGGTTTAATAATTAATTAACTTATGCTCGTTGCTCGAGCGTTTTCAATATACCTGCAATTTTTCCGCCAGCTCCTTGCAAACCTGACAACACATTCTTAGCAGGGCTTAATAATAATCCAATGATTTCTCCAACCAATTCCTCTTTGCTTTTCAATGATTCAAGTACTACTAATTGATCATCACCAATAAATATGGCTTCATCAATGTATGCACCTTTAAGAATCGGTTTCGCATTTTTCTTTCGGAATTCTTGAATTAATTTTGCCGGTAGATTTGCCTCAGAGCTGATCATGATAGATGTAGAGCCTTTTAAAACATCTCTTAATTTACCATAATCCTTGCCTTCAACTCTGTCCATAGCTTTTTGCAGTAGGGCATTCTTAACTACTCTCAAAGTAACGTTTGATTGAAAACATCTTCTTCTAATCGAGTTAATTGTTTCTACTGTTAATTCAGCTGTATCGGTTAAATATAAAACACTAGAGCCTGCTAATTCTGATGCTAAATCTTCAATATAAATTGCTTTTTCTTCTTTTGTCATTTTACTTAAGTTTTAAGCTGTTACAGATTTAGTATCAATTTGTATCCCCGCACTCATGGTAGAGCTTAGGTAAATACTTTTAATGTAGGTTCCTTTAGCTGCGGATGGTTTCAATTTAATAAGTGTTAAGATTAATTCATTTGCATTTTCACGCAATTTTTCTTTTTCAAAACTCACCTTACCAACTGAAGAGTGAATAATACCGTATTTATCAACTTTAAAGTCGATTTTTCCAGCTTTCACTTCCACTACTGCCTTAGCAACATCCATTGTTACCGTTCCCGTTTTAGGATTAGGCATTAGTCCACGAGGTCCAAGTATTCGACCTAATGCACCAACCTTCCCCATTACTGCGGGCATGGTAATAATAACATCAATATCCGTCCAACCGCCTTTGATTTTTTCGATGTAATCATCTAAACCAACAAAATCAGCTCCTGCAGCAATTGCTTCGGCTTCTTTATCTGGTGTACAAAGTACGAGAACGCGAATATCTTTACCTGTACCGTGAGGAAGCGCTACGGTACCTCTAACCATTTGGTTAGCTTTACGCGGATCAACTCCTAAACGAACACAAATATCGACAGATGCATCAAATTTAGAGGTAGTAATTGCCTTAACCAAATCGCAAGCATCCACTAATGTGTATGATTTTGTCAAATCAAATTTAGACAAAACCTCCTTTCTTTTTTTAGAAACTCTTTTCATGTCTTATGATTTTTTGGTTTTCGGTGCTACTCCACCTTTAATTGTAACTCCCATGCTTCTTGCTGTGCCTGCAACCATTTTCATGGCTGAATC
>JBILCD010000264.1:0-2991 GCA_044353285.1 Crocinitomicaceae bacterium
GGTAAATAAGCTGTAATATCTACATTAATAAAATAGAACTTACCTCCATTTTTATTGCTCGCCGTGATGCCATAGGTATTATAAGCTGAAATATAACCATATTGAATTTCAATGCCATTTTCCGAACTGTAGAATGTTTTACCATCCATGTATGAAATAACATTGCTTTCGCTTTCAAATAAAGCAGTTTGCGCCATAGATAAATTAATGTTAACAACTATTGCAGCAAGAATAAATAAACCTTTCATAGTATTAAATTTAGTTAATGATCCACTAATTAGGCTAAGTGAAATTCGCCTTCAATTTTTGATTAAAATTGGTAGTTTTAATTACCTTTCTCTGGTCAATTAATTTTATTACGGTTAAGTTAATTAAAACTTATGAATAAAGTATCATATGGCCAGAATGAATCCACCGCCAAGGATGCCAATGGCACAAATACTCAAGACGAGGTACTGCCAGAAATTTAATGTGATCGTTTTGTCACTTTCATCTTTTGTAAGCGAAAGAACAATCAAACGTAGGTAAAGAAAGGCTCCTATCGCTGAGCTGATTAATGCTAAAATCACAAGCCAAAGATGATCGCTATAAGCATTCATGAGTAAAGAAAATTTCCCAAAGAAGCCAGTAAGAGGTGGAATTCCCGCCAATGACAATAGTGAAATAAGCATAATGAATCCGATAAACGGATGTTTATATCCAATTCCTTTAAAAGCAGCAATTTCATCGTCGTCATTACTAATGGCCATACTAATCGTGAGTAGTGCAATAGTAGAAAATCCATATCCCACTAAGAAAATCCAAAGGCTACCAATGGAAGAATTGGAGGTGGATAGCAATGCAAACAAGGCATAACCGGTATTACTAATGCTTGAATATGCAAGAAGTCTTTTGAATTTCGTTTGTTTTAATGCGCCTAGATACCCTAAGAATAACGATAATGCAATGGCAAAATAAAGCGCCCCAATCCAAAAATAACCAAGCTCCTGAAAAGTTATATTAAATAATGAATAAAATGCAGCCAATGCAGCTAATTTTACCACTGTTGCCATAAAAGCAGTTACAATCTCCGGTGCGCCTTGGTAGACATCTGGTCCCCAAAAATGAAAAGGTACTGCGCCAACTTTGAATAAAAAAGCGCCAAGCATGAATAGCATCCCAATCAATAAATAGCTGGTATGATATTCCCCGGATTGAATAACCGTTCTGATTTCATTTAGATTGAATGAACCTGTTGCACCATAAAGTAATGCAATACCGAATAATAAAATGGCAGTAGCAAAAGCCCCAGTAAAAAAATACTTAATCGATGCCTCTGCAGAAAGGACGTCCTGTTTTTTTATTCCAACCATTACATAAATAGGAATGGATAATATTTCCAATCCTAAGAAAAACATAAATAAATCAGTAAATCCAATTAAACAGATAGCTCCACAAAGCGAAAACAATAATAAGCCATAGTAATCACCAGTATGACTTGCGTCGCGCTTAAAATAACCAAATCCACCAACTACAATAACAGCGGTGAAAAGAATGGCAAGGAGACTAAAATAGAGTTGGGGAACATTAAATTCAAGGACTTGATAATTCGCAAAGGGAGATTTATAAAAACCATAATTTAATTGGAGTGCAAAGGCAACTGCTAAACCACAAAGGGTAATAATTAAATTAAGCGTAGGTTTCTTAAGTAGGCCTGTAAATAAACCAATTAATCCTGTAATAAATATCACAATTAAAGCATCCATATTATTCTATGATAAGTTAATTAGTTGGTGAAATAGCAGTCAATACTCGAATTGCGGGCGCTGTATAGTCTATGATATAAGAAGAAAATAACCCAATCATTAGAATCGATATAGACAAAACGACAAATACCGCCGTTTCATTCCACGTTAAATCTTGAAAACTTGTCAATTTTGGAGGGCCAAACATACTTAATTGGTACGATCGAAGCATGTAAACAGCACCCAATATGAGTGATGATACAGCGAGAATACCGATAAGAGCATGAAAACTAAAAAGTTCTTTAATTAAGATAAACTCTCCGATAAATCCCGCCGAAAAAGGAATCGATAAGGCTGCAAATACAATTGCTGCAAACCAAAACCCAAAGCGAGGTGCAATTTTAGCAATTCCCCCAAGTTCGTCTAGTTTTCTGGTGCCCGTTCTTTTTTCGAGGATATCAGCTGCTAAGAATAAGCCAATAGAAATCAAGCTATGGTTGATGATTTGAATAATAGCACCGCTCCATGCTGCTGTGTTAAATACCATTATTCCCGCTGCAATTAGGCCAAGATGGCTAATGGAAGCAAAGGCAAACAAGGTTTTAATATCATTTTGTTTTATCGCAATAACGGCTCCGTAAACAATTCCAATGGCACCAAGAATAATAACTGGCCATTTCATTACTTCAATGCCTTCAGATGTAAGCGGAAGCATCCATTTCATCATTCCATAAAGAGCCATTTTCAACATTAAGGCTGAAAGCAACATCGTTCCGGCCATTGGTGAAGAGGTGTAGGTAGCCGGCTGCCAAGTATGAAAAGGGAAAAGAGGAATTTTAATCGCGAATGCTAATAAGAAACCGCTCATCACCCAACAAGCCATTTTTTGAGAGAGCTGCACATTGACTAAATCTTGGTAAGCAAATGATTGTGCATTGATTCCTAAAGCAATAAAAGATAATAACATGGCTAGAGATCCCACTAAGGTGTAGATAAAGAATTTGAAAAGCACTTTATTGTTTTCTTTAGCACCAAACCAATATAAAATAAGGAAAATAGGCAGTAGCGTAAATTCCCAGAATATATAAAACATAATGCCATCTTGTGCTGTAAAGACACCTAGTAATCCTAGTTGCATGAAAAAGACAAGTGCTGTAAATAATTTATTTCCGGCTAATTCTCGATTCCAATTGCTTAGTAAAATAAGAGGGATAATGGCATTTGTTAGCATAATCATCACTAATCCTAAGGAATCATACCCAAAATT
>JBILCD010000265.1:0-2974 GCA_044353285.1 Crocinitomicaceae bacterium
GTCGATTTATACCGAAGGATGCCTCTTAGCTTTTTGCCTTGATGTACAAATCAGAAAAGCCACCAATAATAAAGTTGGCCTCGATGAAGTTATGAAACGACTTTACTATGATTTCGCAGTCAAAGGCATCGGTATTACAGAGAGTGATTTTCAAACTATTCTTGAAAACACTTCAGGCAACTCCTTTCAATCCTTCTTTGACGAGTATATTAATGGAACTAACCCATACGAAAGTATTTTAATTGATTGTTTAGATTACTTAGGCTTATCACTTATACAAGAACCACTTAGATCATATAGTAAAGGAAAACTTGGGATGCGAACGACCAAATCAAACAATGGTATTTCAATCAGTGAAATATACCCCGGAAGTCCTGCTGATATCGCTGGTCTTTGTCTTAACGATCAACTTATAGCGATTAATGACCATCATATTTCCAATGATTTGGATGAATTGTTAGGGTATTTTGAATTTGATGAAAAGAAGGTACTGATCATCAGAAACCAAAAAATGATACAGCTTACCCTTCCCGAAGTAAACCGTTATTTCTATCAAAAACATAGTGTGACGATTCAAAAAAACCCTAGTGTAAATCAAGAGAAGGCGCTTTTACAGTGGAGTAAATAGCTATCTTCAGAAGGAAATAGAATTCACAAAGTTTTACTGGTTATTGTCCTTATTATTTATTTTTTTGTTCTAATGCCTTTTATGGAATCAATTCTTTTGCTAAATTTGATAAAAAAAATAACCATGAAAAAAATCCATACATTACTTTTTTTATTGCCATTTCTATTCACGGCTCAGTCATTTACTAGCTCAAACGAGGCAATCATTGGCGACTTAGTCAATTTATACCTTTGTGACTCGAATGCGAATAATTATTCTTCCGTCGTTGGAAACAACGTAACTTGGGATTACAGCCAATTAGCGGGAGTATTTGGAGTAACCAAAGACGTTGAAATTTTAGACGCTAGTTTAAGTTCCAATTTCACTTCCTTTGCTGGTTCAGCTAAAGTACTTAGTGTAGGAGGCACCCTCGAAACCTTTTATGCTGGCGGAACGGGTCGAACCTCTCAAGGTTTTGTTTTTAATGAAGTGAGTTTAGGTGCAGTGGTTGCGAGTTGGAACATCGATCAACAAAATCTAATGACCTACCCATTTGCACTTGGGAATATGGTAACGGATAATTTTTCGGGCAGCATTACAAGTGGCGCAACTGGAACGGTTCCTTCATCTGGGACTTCTGTTTCTATTTATGATGGAGTTGGCACCCTACTTTTACCTGGAGGCAATACGTATACCAATGTCTCGAGATACCACCTCAAGGATTCCGCTGTAGCGACTGTTTTTGGGACACCTGTAAGTTTCGTGCGCAATGTATTTGAATATTATGATTTAAGTACTTCTAACCTACCCATTTTCATGGTCGTTAACGTGAATGTAATTTCAGCCTTATTGAACAATTCGAGCACCTTAGTATTGAGCAAGGATGCACCTATTACTTTTGTAGGAATAGAATGTCCGGAATCAACATCGAAATCCTTTACCATTTATCCGAATCCAGTAGTCGATGAAGTGCATCTTACAGGATTATTTAATAAAGATGAAGGATATTATGTAACTGATTTAAGTGGTCGCACTTTTCTTACTGGTTTAGCGAACGAAAAAATTAATGTTTCGACATTGCCATCAGGTAGTTATTTCATTCGTATTGGCGCAACAACCATGAAGTTTATCAAATTATAATTTAACTATTTCGATGCTGAGATTTCGGCTATTTTTTGCTGTATTCATCGTCTCAAGCTTTTGGATATGTTATAGTCAGAACGAAGATGGCCTTTCAATAGAAACCCGCGCCTATTTATTTCATATCGTAAAAAAAAGCCCAATACTTGAGCGGAATATTGGAAAAGCATTTGACTACACTGGACCAATTATAAAATTACCTGATGGGAAATTAAATTATGATTCCATCGAATTAATTATCGTAAACGAGCCCTCATTACTTATAATACGCAATAATTTAATTGCTACCTCACCGAAAGGGTTAATTGCGGAGGCGAGCAACAAAACCGCTATTTGGGAATTATGCAAGCAAATACAACTCGTTCTTGATAAAAAAAACAAAGAAAACACTCCTCTCATTGACGCCTATTTGAGTCACTTTTTTGATTCAATTCCAAAAAATATAATTCGAGGAAAAATTTACGATGAGCTATTAAATCCAAGCACAAGTCCTATTTTGCAAACAAGTCTTTCCTTAAATGATCGTATAATAATATTGGATCTAATTGGGATAAAAGATAAATTAGAACAGAAACAAGTATTAGATGCACAAAATTACGCCATCAACAAAACCATAAAAGATCGTTCATTTTATATTTATAATATATTAGGAGGTCAAGCAACCGATTTCGAAAACATATTGTTTGCTAGCGGTGACGGTTCTTACACAACAGGTCTTTTAGAAGAACGAGACAAAGATGAAAATGGCGAATGGAATAAAGGACTCCCAAAAGCGATAGGATTATTCCCTTACGACATAGACCTTGTTGGCGGCAAAAAAAAAGAATTAGAAGCCAAACGAATCTGTTCAAGAATCCTAAGTACCGTTGGAAACGATAAACTAACTCAATTACACTTTGATGTATGGGGCTACAACACTTCAAAGCAAACCACTGTTGTTATAGAGCGAAATAACCAACAATACCATTTATTTGGCTCAGAAAAAACCCGTTTCTTATCCCCAGACTCAACCTTTTCAAAAGGCATCACCTTTCAACGCGTAATAAACGACTTAGATAATTTCACTTTTAAATCGTTAAAAAATAGCATTGAAGGCAAGGGAGGCTATGATGAACAGATTAAAAACACCCAAAAATACATAGCAGAGACATTAAGAATGATAAGCGAGCAAGAATCAAAATATTCAAATCTTGAGAGTTTTGATTATGTTACAAAAAAGAAACCGTC
>JBILCD010000097.1:0-9064 GCA_044353285.1 Crocinitomicaceae bacterium
CAAGTTCGTGGAACTAATCCAAGTTCAGCACAAATCATGTACAATCAACTGTGTAATAATGTAAATTACAACCTCGAAAACATCACCGATAAAAACTTTCAAGTAAACACGAATTGTTTTTGTTCTTCTGATTCTACCACGATCGAAAATGGAATTTACGATGGCTACGACGATATTACCAGAGGTTTGGTGAACTACGCAATCTATGACGATTCCTGTGCTAACATTCTAAGTTATGTTACCAAAGTTGAATTAAACGAGCCAGCAGGACTCCCAGAATTGAATACTACTTGGAAGATTTGGCAAGTAAATGGTGATTTACATGTACTCGTTGAAAATGAAACGCAGATTCAACTTTTCGATATGGCAGGAACTATCTTCTTGAATAAAGCAATCTTAGCGGGCGAAACGCTTCTAAAATTAGAGGTAGCTGCTGGTATTTATATGCTTTCAGATCAGAATGGAAACCGTCATAAATTTTATTTCGGAAATCAATAATTGAAGTTGGTACCGTGCCTCTCGGCTCGAGCTGAGAGACACTTAAATAAAACGACACGCCGAAACTTCGGTATCATCGTATTACGGTGTTAAAAAGCCCTTACTGCTCGCACATAGCATGCAGTTGTCTTAATATTTTGATCGGCAACACCATCGAGGAAGCTATAGCGGAAAGCATAGCTTGCGTCATACTCGCTACTGCTCCAATACCAAGCTGTAAGTGAATTCCATTGCAGTAGGGTGTTACCGCCCAAACGTAAGCCTTTTTGGGCACTGTAACGATTGTAAAACAACAATCCTAGTTCGTCTACACTTGGTAAATACCAACCAGTTCCCAATGTTGCAATGTAGGCCGCCGCTGAACTTCCCGTCATTAAAGCTGTATTATAAGCCCCATCTTCGGTACGGTTTGCATTTACTAATGTGCCTGATGTTTGCCAAGCAAGTGGCGTGCTTTCGGTCAGAGCTACAATTAAGCCATGCTCTAAACCATCACTGCCTTTGTATAAGTAATAAATAATACCACCGTTAAAGGCTTCGCCAAGGTAGTGGGTAAAACCGCCAACGTTTGCATTAGCTGCATTCAAAGCATAAGGAACACTCATTAATTCGTTTGTCCCAGTTATCGTATAAGCTGTGCCGCCTGTTGGGTCGGTTTCGGTTTTAATGAAGTAAGGACCATTGGCCCAATTGATAGTGGAAAAATTACCAGAAACAACTGTTCCGCCTCCAATTTCTACACTTACCAAGCCATTGGCGTTGGTGCTTGGCGTTTGCGTTTCTACATAAACCGCTGTACCAGTTAATGAACCTTGCAATACACTTATTTGCATTCCTACTGGAGTTGATGTTATTAATGCATTACTACTGTTGCGAATCACCGCTTGATAGCTCATTTTTTGTGGCGCTTGAGCGAAAATTGATGTGTTGATTAGTAAATGTGCTAATATAATGATTAGCAGATGTTCTGATTTGTTTATTATTTTTTTCATGGTTTTAAATTTTTGTGATTAATACTATTTTTAGTTTTTGAAATAATTACGTTGAGTAATTTTTTAATGCTGATTATTGATAACAATAGAGACTCTGATGTTTGATAAGATGCAGATTTATTACATAATAATAGCCAATATTCTGTTTCTTCGGCTTCTTTAGCTGCAATTTTTAGTTTGTGGATAAAATCGAGTTTGCTTTCGGCATTTTGTGCCTCACGAATATTTGCTCCTATTGACGTACCAGATTTTAGTAATTGACGCGAAATTACATATTTCCGACTTTCTTCTATCAATTCACAATAAGCAATAATCTGCAAAGCAAATTCAAAACTTAATTCCAATATTTCATTTCGTTTTTCCATAATCACCACATCAACTAATAACCACATCTGCTAATCAACTAGTTTTTAATTATTTTAAATGATTGAACTTGTTTATTTTCTTGGTTTAGGACTTTAATGAAGTAAGTTGCAGGAGGCAAACTTGCGGTCTTTATTTGTGTTTGCTGGGCAATTATTTGTGCGTTGCTTAATAGTTTACCTTGCATGTCAAATAGCTGATAAGATAACTTTTCGTTGTTGTAATCGCTTATTTGCAAGGTTAAATTATCGACAATAGGATTTGGAAATACCGAAAGTGAATTGTTTAATTCAGTTTCATTAATACCTATTAAAAAGATTTCGTAGGCTTGTTGCACCCCTTGACTTACTGTGCCAGAAGGACTGTTATTTGCTGTGTAAACTACTTGTCCGACACTGTAGGCCACAGACCCTCCGCTTCCTGTGGCATCACCGCCTGCGGCATTAGCAGATTGTTGTGCTTGTGCAAAGCCTGCTGATAGAAATCCTATCGCGAAAAGCACTATGGGTATCGATTTGGTTTTTATCATTTTTTGTATTTTTTTCATGGTGTTTCTTTTTAAGTTGAAAAAGACGTAAACTTATTCTTTTATAAAGCGATGAACTGTTACTGCATCTTTAATCGTTAACCTTATGGAATAGGCACCAGCAGCAAAATAGTTAACATCAACATTGTTAGTATTTACAGTGGTTTTAACAATTCTTCCATGAAAATCAAAAACCTCCACTATATCGGCGGTTTCACTGAAATAAAGTAGGTCGTTTGCTGGATTCGGATGTATAAAAATAGCATTTAGACCCTCCTCACTAAGACCAGCCAAGCCTACGTCAACTGTTGCTGAAGCGGTACAACCATTGCAATCAGTAGCTGTTACAGAATAAGTTCCTGGAGCAAGGCCACTTAGGTCTTCAGTTGTTGCACCATTAGACCATGCATAAGTAAGAGCTGAATTATTAGTTTCGTAATAAACTTGAATAAGAGGAGCTCTTGGAGTATAAGTTGGATTTGGGAAATTACCACCATGTCCAGCAGTAATGGTAAGTGCCCCATTACTTCCCCAAGGAGTGACACCACCTGTTCCAGTTGCAATTGTATATGATAATGTTCCATTAAGACCTAAATAAAAACCGTATGTTGCACCAGCAGGTATAGTCACTGCTGTCATTGGAATTACAGTACTATATACAGGATTCGTTAGTGTTCCTCCTCCATAAAGTGTACTACCAGCATTCGATGCAAGTGCTACCCAACCACTTGAACTGCCTATCTGAGGAACATATGAACCGGGATAATAATAAATATCGTAACTGGAAGCTATGCCGGTGTAGAAACCGCAGCTGCCTTGAGAAATTCCTGTAATCGTTAATGGATTCCCAGAAGTGTTTATCATGTTGAACATTACACCACTTGAGCCAGAAGCAGGATTGCCAGTAGCTGCTGCAAGATTGGAAGCTAAACTAGCAGGTGCAGTACAATTCCAACCAGCAATTGATAAATCAATAGAGCCATCTAATGCGCTTGAACTACTTGCACCAACAACTACTGTTGAAGCTGAAACATCACAGTAGGAACATGAAGCAGTATCACTTATAGTTGCTAAAGGATCGTAAGAATATGCAGTAGCGTCCAAACAACCCGCACAGGTAGTATAATTACAATCAACATTAACATTAGCTAATGGAGAATAGTTACACGCTAAAGGATCAGTGCAACCATATACAACTCCCGACTGACATACACTGGTAAGAAAGCCGGGTCTAAATGCAATTATAGCCGCTCTCATTCTAGTCTTTTGATCTTCTGTGAAGATATTCCTGCAATCTGCATAGTCCATAAAATTCATATACATTTCACCATTAGCACCTGAATTACATGCGTTAAATGCATTAAAAGGAAATGTTGGATTTCCATAAGTTGCTTCTGACTCTGCTGGCGTATCATTACATAAATCATCACCACAATTAGAGGTAGTTAACCAGTTTTCACCCCAAGTATGGTTTAAGTTTAACCAATGTCCTATTTCATGTGTTGTAGTTCTTATCTTAAAAGAGGTCATACCTGCCGTAAAATTGCCAAACCTGGTAAAATCAACTACCACTCCATCAGAACTAGCGGGACTGCCAGGAAAAGTCGCATAACCGTATAATCCATCTATATCACAAACCCAAATATTTAAATATTGTGTAGTATTCCAGGCATCAATACCCCCTTGTATTGAATATTTAACTCCATCATTTGTATAATTTACCCCATTAAAAGTTCCAGGGGAAAAGCTAGTTTGTGAAGTAGGAGTTCTAGTAATACCAGATGTGCTATTTCCATTTGGATCTGTTGTGGCAAGACAAAACTCGATTTCACAATCTGCCCCAAGTGCAGCAAAAACTGAGGGAGTAGCTGAAGTATCCGCATTTAATCTTCTATAATCATTATTTAAAATAGCTATTTGTGCTAAAACCTGTGCAGTACTTATATTCTCCGAAGGATTATTATACACTACGTGAACAACAACGGGAATAGTGATGATGGTACTCTTAGTAGATTTAGAGGCAGCATGCGTTTTAATCAAGTTTTGTAAAACTTGCTCATTTTGCAAGATTTTATTTTCAAGTTGTGGATCTTGATTTTTTAAATATTCAAGATATTCCATAGTGCCACACTCTTTTTGTTGAGCGGATACAAAAGAATAAGAAAACAAAAAGGAAAATGCAATTAGTATTATTTTTTTCATGATTAACAATTTTATATAATAATTGACAAAACTATCGCGGCGATAGAATATAAAATTGTAAAAATCGAAAGTGAGATGATTGTTTAACAAAAAATAATACAGAGGCAAAAGACCTAATGAATCTCTAAAATAGAAAAGAGTTTAACCCCTATTTAATTATATTTTCAAAACTATCGTAGCGCCAATGTTGAAAATCGGAAAAATCGGAGCTGAGTTGGTTGTCTAAAAAATATTGTTTGGGAGTGATACCGGTTGCATCTTTAAAATCATTACTGAAATGAGCTTGGTCGAAATACTTTAGTTGATAGGCCATTTGAGTGAGCGATTCTTCGCATGTCAACTGAAAGTCTAATGCTTTTTTAATTCGATGAATCTTGATCAATTCTTTTGGGGAAATCCCAACATGTTGATTAAAAAGAGTTCGTAAGGTGGTGGATGTGACATTCAACATGGAACTTAAGTCTTCCACCTTATAAACATGTTCTTTGCTTATTAGGTGATGCGCTGCTGAAACCCTTTTATCCAACTCATTAGTAAGCATATTAGCTTTCAAAAACGCTTCAATTGAGTCCATTAAGGCATCATCATTTTTGCACTGACTTAGTTTCTCATACAGTTTATTGACTTCCTCTTTTTTAAACAAATCAAACAAATCCGTTCCATTGGTTTTCTTTGTCGAATAAAGAGCATCTTTTAAAAACAATTGAAGAGAATGTGGGTAAAAACCAAATGAAATCTCTCGGTAATTAGGACTCATTTTCAGTGCTTGAACTTTATCAATTAGGCCATAAAGATGAACTTTCGACTGCTTTTGCCATCCCTCGCCTGTTTTTATATGGCAGTCCCCTTCTAGAGTAATTGTAATTCCTAATTCTCCATTGGGAACGCAGCAGTAAATAAATTCTTTATTTCCATTAGAGAAATCATAGACATCAGTCAAGTATTTAGCTGAGAGTGGTTTTGTTTTATAATTAATTAATCGAAATTTCATCTTCGCTTCACTTACTATGGGTTAAAATCAATGAGAAGCATTAGCAAGTAAGTAAAAGAATACTAAATAACTCGTTGTTTCTCAAATATATGAATTAAAACCAATAATTTACCATCGACGCAAACAAATAAATACAACGAAGCGGCTATCCTTATTTTTCTAAGCGGATCAAATTTAAATCGTGAAAATCAAAGCTAAAATCAATATTTGGCGAAATACCTTCCATTTTAATAGATTGTGCTTTACCTGTCTCATCGAAAGAAAAAATAGCAAAGGCATCGCAATTCATCGCTTGGTATTCCCATTTTATGGCAAATGTATTCGCGTTGTACAAAGCCATCGGTCCATTTAATTTTGGAGAACGATTACATTTTATCCATAATTGCTTATTTTTTTCAAATACTTCCACGTCTCCAAACCAACTGTCAGTATATGTACCGATAAAATTTTCATTTTTCACCTTACTCTTTTTCGCCAATTCAACTTGCTCCCACGTTTTTATTGTGATACTGTCTCCTTCATTTTTATCTTCATTACTCCACTCGACCATTTTATCTATCCAAGCATAATCGTCTAAGCCTAAATAACTATCAGCAATGGTATTAGTGACAGATGTAAAAAGTCCTCCTCCGCCATTTTCAGTATTGGTTAGAATGACGATTCCTACATTCAAATCTGGATACATCGTAACCATAGAAAGCATTCCGGGCAACCCTCCAGTATGAGACACTTCAAATTTTCCTACTACATCCGTTAAGAACCAACCCAAGCCATAGCCGTTGAAATGGGAATTGTATCTTGGATTATCATTTGTTTCTAGTACGGTATGGATCCGCCACATTTCATTGTGATTTTGCAAAGAAAATAATGAGGAATTTAAATCAGTTCCATACTTTCCTTTATTTAATCGAACGATCATCCATTTTGACATATCGGCAACATTAGAGAAGATACCGCCTGCTGCATCTGCCATTCCAATATCATAACTAGCTATTGTTTTTATTGCACCGGATTCAGATGAATGTGGCGATGCCAAATTGCTTTTGTCTTTCTGCAAATAACCAACAAAGGTATTGTTCATTTGTAAAGGTTCGATAATCCGCTTTTGCACAAACAATTCATAACTCATACCGCTGGCTCTTGCAATTACTTCCCCAGCTACCATGTATAATAAATTATCGTAATCAAACTGAGTTCGAAAGGCGGAAACAGGTTTAAAATGTTGAAAGCAGGTCACAACATCTTGAATCGTAAAATCTGTACCATCTGGAAAAAACATCAAATCACCAACACCCAATCCAAGTCCACTACGATGCGTCAATAAATCTTGAATATTAAAATTCTCCGTAACATAATCGTTATACATTTTGAATTCAGGGATATGGTCTATCACTTTGTCGGTCCATTTAAGTTTTCCTTCCTCTTCCAAAATAGCCAGTGCTGTTGTTGTAAATGCTTTGGTATTGGAAGCTATCTGAAAATTTGTGTTTTCATTTACTGCTTGTTTCGAATTGATATCCACCAAGCCATAGCCTTTGGAATGAATTACTTTTCCATCTTTCACAACAGCAACAGCAGCCCCTGCCACCTTAAATTTTACCAAGGCATCCGTCACCAGTGAATCAATTTGTTTCGAGGATAGTTGAGCAAAATTTATGAATGGAGCGAAACAAATAAAAAACAAGGAATACAGTAATGTGGAATTTTTTCTCATTTTAATGATTGATTAATTATGTTAATAGTGTACCTACGGCTTGCCAAGAAATGTTGCCTCACTAATTCCAACACCAAAACATCCAAAACCAACGAACGCTGTCATTTCATTTAGCGAATTTAAATGAGAGTTTAAAACGCAAAATAGTTGGTAGCTATTCGAATCGAAAGTGAGTTCAATTTACAGTGCACCTCTCTTTTCTAACACTCGTTCAATGAATTCAAATTACAAGAAGCTTATTCATTATTTTTATCGGGGTTGATGGCTTTGACAGTCCAGTTTTCTAAAAAATCCTGCACTTTTTTGACGCTATGTCCTTTCCCTTCTTCGAGATATGCGCTATCTTGAGTATGAAGGCGTTTGCCATCTGAATCAAGAATTACAAAAACAGGAAATCCGAATCTCTGTGGGTAGCCTAACTCTTGTAAAACTTCAGCATTGGTATTTTCCTGACTGTAATTGAGGTGATATACGACATAATTTTCATTGAATATTTTTTTTAACTCATCCGTTTCATTGACTTTCTTATCAAAAGCTATACACCATCCACACCAGTTTCCACCAATCTGTATAAAAACGTGTTTGTTCTCTTTTTTTGCAGATGCAATAGCATTGGAAATATCAGTTTTTGCATCGGCATCAGGGTTGTATAATATCTTGGCGCTCTTTGAATTTTCCTGTGCTATTATACCCATACTTAAACTACAAGCAGCAACGAAGGTTAGAAAATTAGTTTTTAGTTTCATAGTTATTTAGTTAAAGTTTCAATTTTTTTAGAAGGCCATTTTTACATAGAACTCTGTCCTATAGTTTCTTAATTTTAACTAATCTACCACTTTTTTTTAAACTTCGTCTAAACTTCTATCAGAAGAGTGAGATTAAAATCAGTTTTGCAAGCCACTTAGCTTTTCCACATCCTCTCATATGAGATTTGAAAATAGCTAAGTGCAGACCACACTGTTAACTGTTTCGATGAATCCATCTATTATAATGCAAAAAAAGCGTAACAGAAATATCATCCAGTTACGCTTTTTTTAAGATGTGATCATTTTATTCCTTAATTCTTAATTACTTCAAAGGTTTTAATTGAATTTTCACCCACTTTAATCAAATAGATTCCTCCAGATAAATTCAAAACTTCTATAGAAGTAGTTGCTTCATTTATTATTCCGGATAATACCGTTTTACCCATATTATCATAAATAATGTAGGAAGAACCAATTGATTTAGCATCAGTTACCACAGTGATAATTTCGCTCGTTGGATTTGGATAAAGACTCACTATGAAGTTAGTTGTTGGCTCCTGAACATCTAAGAAGAAATCATGCGTTGGCCAAGTAGTAATTACAGAAGGCAATGCGTATAAGATATCATTTATTGCTCCTTGTACATTCCCTACATTCGCTTTAGTATTTAATAATATAACACCACTAATTTCATCTCCCCTTCTGGCCAACTCACCATCACAAGTAGAAGGCAATGATTCATAATGGAACCAATTATTATCAAAAGAATTTAAGTAAAATGCCATACCGAATCCATTGTATTGGGTAGATGGCGTTGACATTTGAGCAATTGTAGAAGCTTCAAGGATATCCGGTTTTGAAGAAAAACCATCTACCGCTGCCAGCCACAAACACATATCTTCTGCTGAAGCTACCCAACCTGAAGCAGCACCCATATTTTCCATGCAATAGCCACCATATGCCCCTGGAACACCACCAGCAACACCGTAAATAGATGACACTGTAGTATTATAATTATTATAATAATTAACT
>JBILCD010000266.1:0-2965 GCA_044353285.1 Crocinitomicaceae bacterium
TTAAAAGATGCCTTGTGGCAGGAAGAAATTCATGTCTATTGCGGAGAAGATGCGCTGTGCCAAGTAGTTGAATCCACAGAAGTAGACACTGTATTGACTGCTTTAGTTGGTTATGCGGGCTTACGTCCTACTATTTCAGCAATTAATGCAAAGAAATCTATTGCCTTAGCTAATAAAGAAACCTTAGTAGTTGCAGGAGCGTTAATTACGCAATTGGCAAAAGAGCGCGGAGTCAATATCTATCCTGTAGATTCTGAGCATTCGGCTATTTTTCAATGCTTGACTGGCGAATTTCATAATCCCATCGAAAAAATTTACTTGACGGCTTCAGGCGGACCATTTCGAGGATATTCTATCGATCAACTTTCAAAAGTAACCTTAGAACAAGCATTGAAACATCCGAATTGGTCGATGGGGGCAAAAATAACCATTGATTCTGCTACGCTTATGAACAAGGGACTCGAGGTAATTGAAGCAAAATGGTTGTTCAACTTAAAGAGCGAACAAATCGATGTTATTGTTCATCCTCAATCCATTGTCCATTCCCTCGTTCAATTTGAAGACGGGAGCATGAAAGCACAGATGGGCTTGCCTGATATGAAATTGGCTATACAATATGCCCTCACCTATCCTGCCCGATTAAAAACTAATTTCCCACGCTTTAATTTCATGGATTATCCTTCTTTAACATTTGAACAAGCAGATAGAAAAGTGTTTAAAAATCTGGATCTCGCTTATCGAGTAATGGACATGCAAGGGACTGCTGCCTGTGCACTTAACGCAGCAAATGAAATTGCTGTTGCGGCATTTTTAGAAAATAAAATTTCGTTTTTAGCTATTTCCGAGTTAAATGAACACGTTGTAGAGGAAATGACAAATATTCTTTCCCCAAAATACGATGATTTTGTTGCAATTGACCTCGCTGCAAGAGAAATTACCCTTCAAAAAATTTCATCCCTATGAAATGGGGGTATTTCAGTTTAATTTTTTTATGCTGGAATTTAATAAGCGCTTGTCAAGCTACTCATATTCATCTGCATGGCACTATTCATAAACCCTATTGTGGCGGTGCACGGCCTACAGAGGAGCAAGCTCAAGGGATTACTATTGCTGCCTCCAAAATGGTGTTTTCAGTTTTTGAACAACTTGGTGCCGAGCAAAAATTTATTAAAAATATAAGCCTAGATGAGAGTGGAAATTATGATGGCGAATTAAAAGAAGGACAATATTACCTTAAGCGCATTGAAAAGACATGGGAAATACCAGCAATCAATGCACATTTTTTAATATTCGATACACTCTATTATCGACCGAAGAGTGAAAAAGCTATTATGCAATGGCGAACAGAAGCAGATGCCACATTTGATGCTAAAAAAGGCAGGTTGAAACTCGAAGTAAACATTCCGTTAACTGAAAAGTGTTTTGTTGGTTTAAATCCCTGCATAGAATATATCGGACCTAAACCCCACTAGTATATTGGGGATTATCTTCCGATTCCGAATAATATTTGTTGGCGATAAAATAATCTATCATCGCTTCTTTAATCAAATGTTGTTGTTCACGGTCGGTAATAGCAGGAATCGCTTTTAACACCTTAAAATGTGGCCAATTTTCTTGGTCACGTCCTTCAAATTGGTAATAGCCATATGGTTCTAAAAGCGTACAAATCGCAATATGTAGTAGGTCTGTTTTCTCCGCTTTTGTATAATTTTTATGCCCTTGCCCTAATTCATTCACCCCAATTAAAAATAAAATCGCCTGTACATCCATCCCTCCACCAAAAGTCAGCTCAAGATGAGTTTTTAAAGCGTTAAAGCGTAATTCAATATCAAAATCCATGGAGTAAAAGTACAAAAGATATAAGGATCATAAAGGAAACATTTAGGATAATACTAATTCCAATCTTCCTAAATTAATCAAAGCCGTTTTGCTTTTCACTTACAATTCGGTCAAGGTACAATTTTTCGACCTTGGCTCTAGCCCATGGCATGCGTCTCAAAAATTTCAAACTTGATTTTACACTTGGCTCGTGACTAAAACAATTTATGGGAACAAAATAAGCGAGCTTCTCCCAACCAAATTTTTCATGGAGTTCAGTGAGCATTTTCTCGAGCGTTATCCCATGCAAGGGGTTATTCGATTGGTCTTGTGGTGTAGGCATCCTAATATATACTGACAAGATAAAAAAAAATATTCATTAAACTGAATTACCCATTTTATAGACAAAAAAAAGGGGCGAAAAAATCGCCCCTTTTACTAAGTATTGATAACCTTAATTCCTAATTATTCTGATTGTTTGGTTCTCTCCTTTCACAGTGAAGTTCAAGAAATAAATACCAGCTCTTAGGCTCTCTATATTGATACTACTTTCATTGCCTTTTAATGCAATTACAGTTTCACCCATAATATTTGTAACGTTGTTCAATATTGCTGATGAATTAGATACAACAGCAAGGGTTCCATTAGATGGATTTGGATAAACCGATACCGCTTGGCTTGATAAATCTTCGATACCAGAAACACAAGCAGCGCAAGTGTTAAAACATACAACACCTAAATCAGCTACTCCAGCAACGGTATATGAACGATTCGTAAATCCTCCATTTGTTACTGTGCAAGGTTCACCACCAACAAATTGCTCTTGACCATTCCAACCATCTAGGGTGAACTTATATTCAATTGCACCATTTGGTAATGGAAGTGTAACATCCCAAATACCATCCATGTTTGCATCCGTCATTGGATTACATGGTCCACACCAACCATTAAACGTACCATTTAAGAAAACACCTGTAAAAGCAGCACCAGTATAATTAGCCATATCAACTTGGAAAGTAACATTGCTAGCACAAGCGGTACAACTATTATAACAAACTGTTCCTAAAACAGCGTCACCAGCAACAGTGTATGAACGATTTGTAAATCCTCCATTAGTTACAGTACATGTCTCACCGCCAACAAATTG
>JBILCD010000098.1:0-9031 GCA_044353285.1 Crocinitomicaceae bacterium
AAAGAATTCACGACGCAAATTTTTTTTCAAAGTTAACTTTTCATTCTTTGTCACATGCTTTTTTTTTTTTTGATTTCAAGCTGAAATAGTAGTTGTTTTTTGATAACACTATAGTCCTCCGCCCCGGCGGAAAAAATCGGAATTTCTTTTCTTTGTCCTTTTGTCTTGATACAAAAGAACGAAAAAATCAAGTCGCTGATTATTCTTCAATTCACTCCACTCTTTAAATAAGACCAAAGCAGCGATCTCTTCGAGCTGCTTTACGGTGCCCTTATTTAAATTCGCTACACTTTATCAGAATAATAGGCGACAAATAAAAATTATGGGATTTGTTAAACTTTTATTTAAAGCTAATCGCATACTGAACGATTTTGAGTTATTACTTTTTTTTAATGAAAGCTTGCATAAGAGAATGATTGAATTCAACTAATCGAAATGCTCAATAAGATTTTAAGAAAGCTTTTACAGGCAATTATCCTTGATTTCTGCTACAATTTCAGGATTCAACAAGGTGGAAATATCCCCAAAATTATCAAAATCTCCTTCAGCAATTTTGCGTAGGATTCTGCGCATTATTTTCCCGGAACGTGTTTTCGGTAAGCCGCTGGTAAATTGAATTTTATCCAATTTTGCGATAGGGCCAATTTGGTCCGAAATAAATTGGTTGATCTCTCTTTTTAGTTGATCATGGTTGGCATGTTCCTCTTTTAGAATTACAAAGCCATAAAGCGCATTGCCTTTGATATCGTGCGGAAATCCTACAATGGCCGATTCAGCGACCAAAGCATGTTCGTTAATGGCATCTTCGATGGGGGCTGTTCCTAAATTATGACCTGAAACAATGATTACATCATCCACACGCCCAGTAATTCTGTAATAACCATCTTCGTCTCTTAATGCCCCATCTCCAGTGAAATAGTACCCCGGAAATGCTGTGAAGTAGGTTTCTTGATAGCGTTTGTGATCGCCCCAAATAGTGCGGGCAATCGATGGCCATGGCTGTTTTATGCATAGACTTCCACTCACTTCGTTTCCACTCATTTCTTTTTTTCCTTCGTCCATTATGGCAAGTTGAATGCCCGGTAAAGGCAATGTGGCAAAGGCAGGCTTTAATTGGGTGATATTCGGCAGCGGTGAGATGAGGATTCCCCCGGTTTCTGTTTGCCACCAAGTATCTACGAGCGGACAGTTTCCTTTTCCGATGTGTTCATGGTACCAATGCCATGCTTCGTCATTGATGGGTTCGCCAACGGAACCGATGATCCGCAGACTTGATAAATTATATTTTTCCACCCAAGACAAAGGTTCTTTGGCAAGCGAACGAATGGCGGTTGGTGCGGTATAAAAATGATTTACTTGGTGTTTGTCAATTACTTCCCAAAATCGTCCAAAATCTGGGTAGGAGGGAATGCCTTCAAAAAGTACGGTGGTAGCTCCGTTTAACAGTGGACCATAAACAATGTAGGAATGTCCGGTGATCCAACCAATATCTGCAGTACACCAAAAGACTTCTTTTTCTTGGTAATCGAATACATTTTGAAAGGTGTATCCGGCATATACCATGTATCCTCCGGTGCTATGCAACATGCCTTTTGGTTTTCCAGTGGATCCTGATGTGTATAGAATAAACAAGGGGTCTTCAGCGTCCATTTCGGTCACATCACAATGGCTACTAACTTTTTCAAGTTCAACATCAAGGTAAGTGTCTCGACCTACAAGCAGTTGGATTGGTGTATTTGTTCGCTTTACCACTAAAGATCTTAAAATTGTCGGACAAGTAAGCAATGCTTCATCGACGATGGATTTAAGGTCAATCGATTTAGTACCGCGAAATCCACCATCTGCCGTTATCATAAGTTTACAGGCACAGTCTTGAATACGTGAGGCAAGCGCTGTAGATGAAAAGCCAGCAAATATAACCGAATGCACTGCTCCGATTCGTGCGCAAGCCAGCACACTGATTGCCAATTCCGGTATCATGGGAAGATAGATACAAACACGATCTCCTTTTTCTATGCCATTTGCTTTCAACACATTTGCCATCTGCGAAACGCGTTCATGCAATTCCGTGTAGGAAATATGCTGCGCTTTTTCTTTGGGATCATTGGGCTCGAAAATCAGGGCTGTTTGCGCACCTTTTTCCGCTAAGTGGCGGTCTAAGCAATTGTAGGAAATATTCGTTTTCCCTTCCTGAAACCAGGCGAATTCCGCCAATTCCATCTTACAATCCATTACTTTTTTCCACGGAGCGAACCAGTGGAAATTCCCAGCGATTTCTCCCCAAAAAGTCTCCGGATCAGCAATGGCATTTTCATAAGCGTTTTGGTAAGCGGCAAAAGTTTTCAAGTGATAAGGCATAGTCCAAATATTTGAAGTAAAAATAAGGATAATTGATTAATTCTCAATTCAAGCACATCGAGCTCAATGCGGCTGTCGATTTCACCGTCTCTCTCGACTTACTTCGGCCCTTCGACAGGCTCTGGGGAGTCCAGGCTCAGTACAAGTCTTTCGATTCACTAAAAGCACATCGAGCGGAGTCGAGATGCGCTCGATTCACTTTTTTCAAGCACATCGAGCGGAGTCGAGATGAGCGTTACCGAAGTAAGTCGAGATGCAATCCACTTCAAAGTTTTCTAAACTAGGTGTTACATAAAAAAAAATACTAACTTTAATCCACCCTTACTAATCGACAATCGTATGAAAATAATATTGAATTTAACTGTTTTAATTATAATTGTGCTAACTACAAGCGCTTGTGGCGATAAAACTCCTCCTAAAATAGTAAAAGAACCCATAACTCCAGATGTTATGGTAATTGGCACCCAAACTTGGACAGCAAAAAACTTGAACGTAGCCACCTTCCGCAATGGAGACCCTATTCCTGAAGCGAAATCACCAAAAGAGTGGAAAGCAGCAAGTGATAATAAACAAGCTGCTTGGTGTTATTACGAAAATGATCCGAAGAATGGAACTAAATATGGTAAACTATACAATTGGTATGCGGTGAATGATTCTCGTGGCTTAGCGAAAGCTGGATGGCATATTCCAACAGATGAAGAATGGACAGTACTTTTTGATTTTTTAGGTGGTAATGATGCTGCAGGTAAAAAAATGAAAAGAAATTCTGGTTGGCTTGCAAATGGCAATGGCACGAACAGTAGCGGTTTCTCAGGTCTTCCCGGCGGTTATTGTAGATACGATGCAAAATTCCTCAGTGTTGGCTATGATGGCTTTTGGTGGAGTTCTTCGAAGGTCGATGAATCATACGCTTGGAGTCGGAGATTGAACTGCAACTTTTCCAGTAGGAACCGATTCAAGTATCTCTTTAATTTTGGTTTTTCTGTTCGCTTAGTGAAGGATTAAGTGTTCGATTTGTAGATTATCGAGTCCGTCAGCTGACGGATCGAGATGCGCTCATTCCAACCCCAACTCCATCACTCAATTATCAGCACTTTTTTAATTCTTCCATCCGTATACATATATAATTGGAGGGTATTTGGTTGGTACCTTGTTTCTCGGCCTAATACATCAACGATTTTTAGTAATTCTTGCTTGTTTTCTATTTCTATGGTCGGAATAGCTAAAACGGGGTCAAACTTCCATGTTTGTGTAAGCCGTTCGTTTGATTCATCGATTCCTGTGGTGTAATAAAATTTATTATCCTTTGCTAAACCAATTCCTCCACGTCTGCCAATAGATGGGAGTCCTGGATAATTCATCCATGTGTTCTGGCTTATATCGTATTGCCAAACATCGTTATGAGAATTAGCAAGGCTATCTAGTCCAAAGCAAATAAATAAGGAATTGTTTATCACTGAAGCGCTTGAATGCGATCTTCCAAGCGAGGGAAAAATAGAAATTGGTGTCCATACATCCTGATTGGGGGTGTATTGATATAGTTCATTGTGGAAACTATTGTTTTCATCACGCCCAAATAGTAGATAGCCCTTGTTATCTAATTTTGTAGCGGATGATCTCCATAGGTTTCCGTAGGGAAAATTGTTTTTTTGAGTCCAAGTATTGCTTTGAATGCTATACGCCCATACTTCATTGATGGCAAGATTTAAGGATGTTTTTCCCCCAATGATATAAGCAGTATCATTTAGTACAAAGCTTGCTGCACCACTACGACCGATTCCCGGAAGTGAGGTGAGTGCTGTCCAATTATTTGTAGCAGGATTATATTCCCATAAATCATTCAAGAATTGGGTTCCATTGTAGCCTCCAAAAACGTAGCCTTTTCTAGTTGAACTTGAAAATCCACTAGCGTATTGTCTTTCCGCATTTATTGGTAATGATGCGAGGGAAAACCACGAATCATCGATAAGATTTAAGCCGTAAAAATCTCTTTCTACCGACCACCATGGTGTCATTCCAGTTCCGAAATAAGCGGAGTCTCCAATAACAAATCCTGTCCCATCGTCTCTTTGGGTCCCTGGGAAATCCGTTAGTTGTTGCCAGTTTTGGGCTGTAGCTTGAAAAAGTAGGCAAGACACAGCTAAGAGTAGGAGGTGTTTCATGGTCTGTGAAATTACAAAAATTCAAATTAATCCCTAACGCATTAAACGATATTGAATTTTAAAAACAAGGATTTTTTAATGAAAGCTTGCATAAGAGAATGCTAGCCTCGATACATTCCTCCTTCGTCGGAACACTCGGCTAGCTTCTATTCAGCTTATCGAGTGAACACAGCATGCTGTGGTTGTATCGAGATAAGCACTCGTCCCTCTTCTAAAAAAAATCTTCCTATCTTTACTCCATGAATTGGAAAGAAGCCATTAAAACCTATTTTCCCGATGTTTGGCAATACTTAGTCATTATAGTGATCATACTTTTTGCAGCGATATTTATACTTTAAGCTTATGAAGTCATCTACCTTTTTTTTCTCAGTGTTCCAAAAATTCCTTTTTGCTGGATTTTTGTCTCTTTTGTTCTGCCTGCCCAACCAAGCGTTTGCACAATTAAATGTTGATTCATTATCGCATATTAATTACCAGCAATTGCATTCTGCAAACTTAAATGATGTTTGGGGCTACGTTGATGAATTGGGAAATGAATACGCACTTGTTGGAACCTCAAAAGGGACTTCCATAGTTGATGTGACGGATCCTGCTAATCCTGTCGAGGTGTTTTGGTTGCCGGGTTCCGAATCCATTTGGCGCGATCCTTCCTCGCATGGTGATTTTGCGTATGTAACCACTGAAGCGGAAGATGGGATGCTTATTATCGATCTTGGTCCCTTGCCGCAATCGACTAATTTGACCACCACCTTATATACTGGCCCAACTAATAATCCTTGGCAATCTGCGCATACCTGTTTTGTTGATGAATTTGGCTATGCCTACGTTTTTGGGGCAAATCGTGGAAATGGTGGGGTAATAATGTTAGATGTTTTTACCAATCCAATGGCGCCTGTTGAAGTGGGTGTTTTTGATAATTGGTATTGCCACGACGGCTACGTGCGAAATGACACGATGTATTTATCCCACGTCTATGATGGTTTTTTAAGTATTGTGGAGGTAAGCAATAAAGCTACACCACAATTATTGGGCACAAAAACAACACCTGGTAGTTTCACACACAACAGTTGGCCTTCGGCTAACGGTCAATTTGTTTTTACTACTGATGAGGTTTCGGGTGCGTTTATCGCTGCTTACGATATTTCGGATCCAACGAACATTGTAGAAGTTGATCGCGTGCAAAATTCACCAGGTTCTGGGGTGCTTCCGCATAACACGCATGTCATGGGTGATTACTTGATTACCAGTTATTATTCAGATGGAATTGTTGTTCACGATATCACGTATCCCTACAACATGATAAAGGTTGGTCAGTTCGACACCTATGTGGGACAAACAGTTAGTTATGATGGATGTTGGGGGGTGTATCCTTTCTTTCCTTCAGGGACAACCGTAGCGGCTGACATTACCAATGGACTTTTTGTTCTAGGGCCTCAGTACGAAAAAGCGAGTTATTTGGAGGGCGACATTACCGATGCAAATACGACCTTAGCTTTGCAGAATGTGGCGGTTCACATTCTTCCTAACGATCAAACTGATTATACGGCCCTAAACGGACATTATGCCACAGGAATGTTGATTCAGGGAAGTGTTCAAGTGGAGTATTCAAAAGTGGGTTATTTTCCGGTGATTGAAACCGTGAATTTAGTTCAAGGGCAAATCACCATTCACGATGTTCAGTTGGTGCCTATCCCACCTTTCAATCTTACTGTTATTGTTACCGAACAAGGAACTGGAAATCTCATAAGTAACGCACAAATAAAATTAGTTCATCCCTTAATTGAGCACTTGGGAACTACGAATGGAATTGGCGAAGAAGATTTTGTCTTGTTTTATCAGCAAAATTATCGCGTTCATGTTGGAAAGTGGGGGTATCAGTCCATTTGTTTCGATACCCCAATCGATCAAATTACGGGTGTTTTAACCATTGAATTACCGCTAGGGTATTACGACGATTTTGAATTTGACTTTGGGTGGAGTATCAACAGCACCGCTTCAACTGGAGTATGGGAAAGGGGTATTCCAAATCAAACTAGTTCAGGCTCGGCTATTGGAGATGATGCTGCTTTCGATTGTGGCACCTTTGCTTTCCTTACTGGTAACGATATTAACTTGCATCCTGATTTTGATGATGTGGATGAAGGTGAAACCATTTTAACATCGCCCCCAATGGATTTATCGACTTATACGAATCCGTATTTTAATTATTCTCGTGGGTTTTATTGTTACTACGGACCTTTTTTGGTGGATGACACCTTGAAGATTTATGCTTTGAATGGAACCACCACCGTTTTAATTGATGCAGTAGGCGCGCCGCAGGGAAATGCCATGACTTGGGAATCAAAAAGTATTGCATTAACCGGTTTGTTGCCCATTACTAATTCAATGCAAATTAGCATTCGAATCTCAGATGAAGATCCTGATGTAAACATTACGGAAGCTGCTTTTGATTACTTTACAGTAAGCAATAGTAATGTGGCTCAAGTGCCTTTCAATGAAGAAACAAAATTACGGGCTTATCCTGTGCCGACAAATGATCAGCTAACGTTAGATGGCCTTGCCGTGAATCAAACACTTTATTTATTTGATGTGCAGGGGATTTTATTGGCAAATTACCCAGTAAGCAATGAAACGATGAGTATTGATTTAAGCAAATTTCAAAATAAGGTGTTTATTTTTGTTCAAGGAAACAATACGCTGAGGGTTTTGAAGAATTAATTGTGAATTAATAACAAGCATTGAATTGGCTTACTTAAATTAATACCTTAATTTTACCCTTGTATGGCTGAGGTTCAAACAGATCTATCGATTGTTATTCCATTGTATAATGAGGAGGAATCCTTACCTGAGTTGTGTGCATGGATAACTCGAGTTGTAGAAAAAAACCAACTTTCCGCTGAAATTTTATTTATTGATGATGGTAGTACAGATGGTTCATGGTCTGTGATTCAGTCCTTGGCTAGTAGCAATTCTTCCGTCAAAGCAATACAATTTCAACGAAATTATGGCAAATCTGCGGCCTTGCATACCGGTTTTGAGGCGGCTAGTGGAAAAGTAGTCATCACGATGGATGCCGACATGCAAGATTCTCCAGATGAAATCCCCGGATTATACGCCATGGTTATGGAGCAAGGGTTTGATGTCGTTTCTGGTTGGAAAAAGAAGCGCCATGATCCGCTGTCCAAAACAATTCCTACCAAACTCTATAATTGGGCAGCACGAAGAATAACCGGAATCCATCTGCATGATTTTAATTGTGGATTGAAAGCCTATAAACTTGCAGTTGTCAAAAGCATTGAGCTGTATGGCGACATGCATCGCTACATTCCAGCATTAGCAAAATATGCAGGATTTAAAAATATCGGCGAATGTGTTGTTCAGCACCAAGCCAGAAAATATGGTGTAACTAAATTTGGATTGAACCGATTTTTGAATGGTCCTTTGGATTTAATGACCGTTGCTTTTATGGGTAAATTTGGTAAAAAACCGATGCATTTCTTTGGTGCGTTAGGGACGCTTATGTTTTTTATTGGATTTGCTTTAGCCCTTTATCTTGGTATCGATAAACTATTTATTAATGAAAAAGGAAGGTTATTGGCCGAACGCACCGAGTTTTTTATCGCCTTAGTAGCTATGATCGTAGGGGTTCAATTTTTCATGACGGGATTCATCGCCGAAATAATCGGAAGAAATGCTAGCAGTCGAAATAATTATTTAATTCAACAGAAGATAGGCGTATGAGCCAAGGGCTTGTGATTGATTCATCATGGACACTTTTCTTAGACAGAGACGGAGTAATTAATCATCGCATTGACAATGATTATGTCTTACAGCAAAGTGATTTTTTGTTTTGTGATGGCGCGCTAAAAGCCATTGAAATATGCAGCAATCGTTTTCAATATGTTTTTGTTGTAACCAATCAACAATGCATAGCTAAAGGATTATTAAAGGAAACAGAATTGGCATTGATTCATGAAGATATGTGTGCTCAAATAAAGTCGTCTGGAGGAGAGATTACTAAGGTTTATGCTGCTCCAGAGCTAAAAAATGATCCGGCATCCACACGAAAACCAGCTCCATTTATGGCCTTAAAGGCGCAAGAAGAATTTGAAGGCATTGATTTTTCTAGTTCCATTATGGTGGGAGATACCGATTCAGATATTGAATTCGGACAGCGCTTAGGCATGAAAACGGTATTAATTGAGTCCAATGAAGAAATCAATTCTACCCCAGATTTTCGCTTCGCTTCATTGTATGATTTTTCAATCGCTTTGGTATGAAAAGTTACTTAATCATCCTTATTATTTTCCCCTTTTTTTGTTTTAGTCAAACAAATACCATTGATAAAAAAGGATTTAAACAAGGTGCTTGGGCGAAGTATTATCCAGATAATAAAACCCCCATCTATACTGGGCAATTTAAAGATAATATGCCAATAGGTGAATTTCGATATTTTTTTTCGTCAGGCAAAGTGAAAGCTATTATTCAACATCAGTCTAAAAACAACCTTT
>JBILCD010000267.1:0-2940 GCA_044353285.1 Crocinitomicaceae bacterium
TGCTTGCTTCCTACTATTACAATGAAAAAAAATCTTTTAGTTTTATTCTTTTTAATTTCCCTACCGTTTTTTTCACAAACGAAGAAAGATAGAATAGCCCATCACATCATCGCTTTACATCAAAAAAAATTCGATTTTATGATTTCGAAGCAGTTTGATTCACTGTCATTGATATTAGATGCTGACCTTAAGTACATTCATTCGAACGGTTGGGTGGAATCAAAAGAGGACTTACTTGCTAATTTAAAAAGTGATAAGTTAGTGTACAAGCAAGTTTTGGTAAGTGAGACAAAAGTAACTCTCACGAATCATGTTGCTATTGTTAGTGGAAAAGGGCTGTTTTCAGTTATACTTGAGAATGTAAAAATAGAAATACCCTTAATGTATTCTGAAATTTACGTAAAGAAGAGAGGTAAGTGGCTATTATTGCATCGCCATGCAAATAAATTATAGTAGAGGCTAAATAAATTTTCCATCGCGCATCGACAAAGAGCGGTCAGCCATTTTTGCCAATTCTTCATTATGGGTAACAATCACAAACGTTTGTTTAAATTCATCTCTTAGATTAAAAAATAGCTCGTGTAATTCCCTCGCATTTTTAGTATCTAAGTTACCAGAGGGCTCATCAGCAAAAATCACCTTAGGTTTATTAATTAAGGATCGGCATACTGCAATGCGTTGTTGTTCTCCGCCCGATAATTCTGATGGGCGGTGATTGAACCGCGATTCAAGTCCAATTTTGGATAATAGATTTTTGGCTTGCTCGCTGGCTTCTTTTTTACTAAGTCCTAGTATCAACGCTGGCAACATAACATTTTCGTAGGCGTTAAATTCTGGTAAAAGTTGGTGGAATTGAAAAATAAAACCAATTTGACTATTTCTGAAGGCAGCCATTTTATTTCCTGAAAGGGAAAGTAAATCGGTTCCATTAATGCTAATCTTTCCTTGATCTGGTTTATCTAAGGTTCCTAAAATTTGAAGCAAGGTCGTTTTTCCAGCACCAGATGAACCCACAATCGATACAATTTCACCTTCCTTAACACTAATATCGACACCTTGGAGTATTTTTAATTCCCCATAATTTTTATAGATTCCTTCTGCGATTAACATTATTTATCAATTTTTAGATTGTGTCCCATTTTATCTCTTTTCGTCTGAAGGTATCCTTTATTATGAACATTACTCGGAATTTCAAGAGAAACATTCTCTATTATTTCTAATCCGTATCCGATTAAGCCGGTTCGTTTTTTTGGGTTATTCGACATTAATCTCATTTTACTAACACCCAATTCCCTTAAAATTTGAGCGCCAATACCATAATCTCTTCCGTCGGCCTTGAAACCTAATTCAATATTTGCCTCCATGGTATCCATGCCACCTTCTTGAAGTTTGTATGCTTTTAATTTGTTTACTAATCCAATTCCTCTGCCTTCCTGATTCATATAAACGATGACACCCTTTCCTTCTTTTTCAATTTGTTCCATCGCGCTATGTAATTGTGATCCACAATCGCAGCGACATGAACCGAAGATATCTCCTGTTAAGCAAGAGGAATGAACGCGTACTAAAATCGCTTCGTCCTTATCCCAAGTTCCTTTCACCAATGCTAGATGATCCATGTCGTTGCTTTTATCTTTGAAAGCATGTAGTTGAAAATCGCCCCATTCAGTTGGCATATGAACGTCGACTACTTTTTCTACTAAGGATTCATGTGCAATTCTATATTTGATCAATTCTTCTATTGAAATTAGTTTAAGATCGAACTTTTTTGCGATTAAAATTAATTCTGGAAGTCGTGCCATGCTTCCATCTTCATTCAGAATTTCCACGATAATACCTGCCTCTTCGAAGCCAGCCATCCTCGATAAATCGACTGCTGCTTCGGTATGGCCAGCCCTTCGCAATACGCCACCTTTTCTTGCTCTAAGCGGAAAAATATGCCCAGGCTTTCCTAATTCTTCAGGTCGTATTGCTGGGTTAATCATTGCTTGGATTGTTTTCGAGCGATCACTGGCAGAAATCCCTGTCGTACAGCCATGACCAATTAGGTCGATGCTTACGGTGAACGGCGTTTCATACGCTGCAGAATTATTGGTCACCATCATTTCTAAACCGAGTTTATTGCAACGATCTTCGCTTATTGGTGCACAGATTAATCCTCGTCCGTGGGTAGCCATAAAATTGATTAATTCAGGCGTAGCATTTCTAGCTGCGGTCAAAAAATCACCTTCATTTTCTCTATCTTCATCATCTACAACAATTATTACTTCTCCATTTTTAATTGCTGTGATTGCCTCTTCGATACTATTCAATTCAATATTCATATTATGCTTTTTCTGGTATTTGAGCTAATGTTTTTAGATAAAAGCCCCAAAATTTTTGTACGGAAGATAGTTGAACTTTTTCGTCAGGCGAGTGTGCTGCCCGAATATTTGGACCGAATGAAATCATATCGACCGCTGGTAAATGTAAGCCTAAAATCCCACATTCCAATCCTGCATGACAGGCTTTAACTTTGGGTTCTTCTTGGAATAATTCAAGGTATATTTCTCGCATTACTTGAAGTATTTTTGAATTGGTATTTGGTTTCCATCCAGGATAATCTCCGCCTTGTGTAACCGTAGCTCCAATAAGCTCAAAATTTGCACGGATGCTCATAGCAACCTCATCTTTTGTACTTTCTACGCTACTTCGCTGTAATGATTGGGTGGTAAATGATCCATTTTTTATAATTACGCGTGCAAGACTAGACGATGCTTCCACTAATCCAATGATGTCTGGACTCATTCTGAAAACTCCATTTTGAATAGAACACAGGCAATTAATGACATTATTGAAATCACTATCTGACATAGCTTTTTCATCAGTTTTTATTGAATTTGCGCTTATTTTAAAGAAGCTTTCAATGGCTTTATATTCCTCTAAAAATATGGCTGCTTC
>JBILCD010000099.1:0-8957 GCA_044353285.1 Crocinitomicaceae bacterium
AAAACTTGTGCATCTGAGGGGTTGGATACTTGATTCGCTATGAAAGAAAGTACATCTAGTTTCATAAGAACACTTGTCCCGCTGTTAAAACCAGAAATGATATACTCCGCAAATTTATAGCGGTTAGCTAGATAGTTGGCTGAAATCCAATTTCGTTGGAAATGTGGTTCTTGAAAATAAGCATCGTGGCCAGCAACATCCAATGGTTCAAATAACTCTAGTCCTTGAAGACTCAGTTGGGATTCCAATTGACCAAATAAGTTATAGTGATTAGTCAATGCGGAAGAAGGCAATGGAACGCTTAAGTTAAAAAGGCGCATAGTTCCAATCACCAAATCGACAGGAGATTTAATAATGGCTCCGATGTTGTTATCACTAGTTGCTGGGGTATCTACATCATAAAAATGCTCACTACTCAAAAGCATCTCCAAAACAGGCATCACGTCGAAATTATTAGAAACAAGGAGAGCTGCCAATGGGTCAATGATATCCGTTTCAATTTCTGGTGTTATTTTGTAGTATACAAATTCCCTATAAATTCTTCTGCAAAAATGTTTTGCCGTGAAGATTGAATTAAAAATCATATCGATGCTTTCATCTAACTCAGTAGATACCGAACTGATGCTAGCATTTCCATTAATAATAGAACCTGTTTGAATGGAAGTATTAGAAAAAGCCGAAGAGAAAATCTTTTGGCTAACATCATGCTGAGAAGCAGACACGCCATCGCTCGACTTAACTTTTCCTCGTGGAATATTAGTGACAGGATCTATAGATTGAAAAGTAGAATCTTCACCCCAACCAGTCAATAATTTGGTCAATGCCTGAACATCTACCTCTGAGAACGAAGTATAATTTCCTGGACCTTGAATGCTTCCTTTACCCACTGTGAATAACTCTAAAAATTCTCTTCCAAAATTCTCTTGAGGCGAACCTTTGATATTCAAACGGCCATCTAAGTGGATGAGCATTGCATTGTCTATACACATTGCTTTAGCTAATTCCTTATAATTACCCAGCGCATAAAAGTGAATCAAACGAAGATAATCTATGGGAAATTGAGGCTTCCATTCAATTCGAGTCATGATCATCGGAAAATGTGTATAATAAAACCACATCATCCGGGCATGTAAACTAAGTGAAGAACCCCTCATATTCTCCAACCACCATGATTTGGTATAAGGGGACCATACGTTATTAATCTGATTGGGGTCTATCACGTTGGGATAAATCCAATCAGTCCCTGTATTGGGATCTTTTGGAAAAGGTTGTAGGGTGTCTGGCTGCATCAGAGCAACAATGGCCGATTGAATGGTCATGTTAGCCCAGGTATTTATTTCCGAAACTGAAGGGCCCATAGTGGCACGCCTCAACAAGTGTGCGGCACGTTGCAAACCTAATACACCAGATATAGGAACTAAAGAGGCCATAGATGATCACTAATTTATGCGGTTAAATATACAATAATTAACATCAATTGCAATATTATGAAATCATTAAAAGGCGCAAATCTATTTAATCTTTATATTCAAAATGAGTAAAAGTTAACAAAAACATATTACTGAAGCAGAAGATAAATTTCTCGAAGATGAATACTATTTCGTTGTTTAACAAAGAGTTCACCATTCTGTGGGGAATACTGATATAATACATAAAATTATCAATCAATAAAAAAATTTAACTACTTTTAATTCACTTTGAATAAAAGTAATGCGAGCGACCCTTTTTTACCTATTATTGATTTTATTTCATACGAATTGCTCCAAAAAATCGGAACATGAAATTTCTTTTTATTATTGGAAACAAAATTATTCTCTCTCAACACTTCAAAAAGAAATTTTAAAAACAAATAATTCCAAAAAATTGTACGTAAGATTTTTTGATGTCACCTGGAACTCCGCTGAAAATAAAGCTATACCTGTTTCAAAAACTAATTTTAAACAAAAAGAGACTAATCTGAAAATTATCCCCTGCATATTTATTGAGAATCAAGTATTTAAAAACAAAAATATCGAATATTTACCATCAAAAGTATACAGACTTATACAAGAAATAAGCAAAAATGCCAATCTGTCCATCGATGAAATTCAAATTGACTGCGACTGGACAGATATAACTCGAAAAGCATACTTTGAATTCTTATCTAAACTAATTATCTTATCACAAAACAAACAAGTAATTACCTCAACTCTCAGGTTACATCAATTTAAATACCCAAAAAAAACAGGTGTACCACCCGTTAAGAAAGCCGTATTGATGTGCTACAATATAGGAAAAATAGATGATGTAAATGCGTCAAATTCAATTATTTCCGAAATAGAACTTAGGAAGTACATCCTCGAAAGCGATAAATATCCATTACCATTAGATCTAGCCCTACCCTCCTTCCACTGGGGATTAATTTATCGTTTAGGGAAGTTGACTCTTATTATAAATGATATCGATCGAAATTCACTTAAATCATTCGCATTCAATAAACTAAGTAAAAATAAGTTTCGAGCAGATTCATCATTTTACTATAATAATATCTATTTTTGCAAAGATGATATTTTAAGGATTGAAGAATCTGACCCAAGCACCTTAATGCGTTGCGCTGAAGAGATTGCAGAATCAAAACATCGATTTAACACTATTATTTTTTATCATTTAAGTTCAAATTCAATTTCATCCTATGAAAAAAACTTCTTTTCTAACATTTCTTCTGTTATTAATTAATCTACTTATTCCTTTAAAAGGCAAAAATTGTGGTGGGTATGATATGGGATATCACATGCTTTTCGACAGAGATCTGGTATTTAGCAAAGGAGAATCACTGACCAGCTACAACAATTGGAACTACAACTCCAATTTATATGGGAGTCAGCCTATGCAACTTCAAAATGCAAATGAATGGGCAAGTTTTCTTGATGAAAAATATCCCGCAGAAGATTTAATTCCAATTATCTATCGAGAAGGGGATTTCACTTCGCAAAGCAAAGAATTGAATAATCTAAGACAAGTTCGCATATCAGAAAAAGATATTACGCAAAAGGAAATAGCATTCCTCAACTACTTGGAATTATCCCTTCAAGTTGAAAAGCATCTGGCTGACTATAATGTTGATCCTTGGAGTACAAATGAAACACAAGAAACTAAAAATCCAGAAAGGTACCTAAAACTAGTTTCAAAGATCAATGAAATGACTCAAGAAACTAACTATCTAATTATTAGAGAAAGGTTAGCTTTTCAACTCATTAAACTCTATAGATATGAGGAAAATTATACAGATGTTTTAAGTACGTTTGAAAAAAACTTTAACGAATCAAAGTCTTTTATCTCATATTGGGCAATGGATCACTACGCAGGAGCCTTAAATAAATTAGAAAGAAAAGCAGAGGCGAATTATTATTTCTCCAAAGTATATGTCAATTCTCCAAGTAGGAGACAGAGTGCTTACTATAGTATTTCTATAAACTCAGATCAAGAAATGAATGATGCGAAGAACTTATGCCAAACAAAAGACGAAAAATTAGCCTTGCATTTTATTCGTGGAATGGAACCGAAAAATTTAGCAATTAACGATATAGAATTCATTAATGATAACGCCGAAAATCACGAATACGCAAAGGTTATGATGAGTTTTGAGATTAATAAACTAGAACATTTTTTACTATATCGAGGTGAAGGTTCCTTTAGCAACTTTGAATATGATAACCCTATTAAGTCGAATGAGGAAGCAATAAACTATCTTAACAGGCTAATTATTCTAAATCAAAAAATACTCCCAAATGACGATTCAAATAAATTTTGGCACTTAAGCCTGTCATATTTATATTTTTTAAATAAAGACTATGCAAATTGCAAAACGATATTGGATGAAAATATTCCAAAAGATACAGATTTAAAAAGACAACATACAATTATTGAAATGCTAAATTATGTATCATCCAAATCTGAGCTGAGTGTTACAGATGAAAATATAATTGGTAATAAACTTTTAAAAATGGATTCATATTTAAAATCATCTCCCAATGTTTCTTATTACAATTATAGAATTAATGGAGAGGATTACAATACAGAAATAGAATATCTTTTTGAATTAATTTATTCAAAAGTAAAAGGCAAAAACTTATTTAAAGAATTAGTTTTTAATGGAAAAACTATTTCGTCTGATTTAATCCTTGGCGACTTCAAGGAAGCCGATAGTAACTACCCCAGGGTAAAATTAACGGTAGCTTACATTGATAATTTAATATCATCTTATAAAACAACAGACAAAACAAAATTACTTGATTACGCTGTCCAAGTTTACTTTGAAAGTAAAGATGGGAGTGCAGATTATTCTTCTTATTCAAACCCAATGAAATTATGGTTGAAAGATCCCGTAGATAGATTGAATGAAATTAAAGCTACCTTATTGATGAGAAATCCTAATAAATTAAGAGAAGCTTTAGCTCTTTTTGAAACTATTCCGAATTACGAAATTCAAACAAAAACAACTAATGCAGATCTTTTCGAAATAAAATCAAAAAATCCATTGTTTCAAAAATATCACGAAACAATAAACGGTTACGAGGCCATTTCAAAATTGGATTTGGCTAAAGAATTAAATACCTTATATGAAAAAGCAAAATCAACAAATGATGCTCTTAGTTATTTGAAGCTAGGAACTGCCTATTACAATCTTTCCTACTACGGCACTGCTTGGGAATTATTTTCATATTATCGTGATTTTGTAAATGTAAATGGATTCTATGATAATTCCATCGCTTTGAATTTCCTTAAGCAAGCAATTACTATAGGTTTGAAAAATAAAGAGCTTGAAGCAAAAGCATATTTTATGGCTGCTCGTTGCGAATTAAATTTATTTACGCAAAACTATGGGACAATACCAAATAACAGTTTTCCTGACCAGAAGTATTTTGATGAATTTATGGTCGATATTAAGCAACAAGGATTTCAAAATAACTTCGCATCGCTTAAAAATTTATATTCAGCTACTCAATTTTACAAAGAAATTATTTCGGAATGTAATTATTTTAGTTATTATGTAAAAAGGTAGCCACGGGAATATTTAAATCGTATCGAACAGTTTTTTTTTTTAAGAAATTTCATAGGTGACATAATTAAAATGGTAACATTACAAAACCATTATTTAATTCTCATTTTGATTTATACATCCGCCCAGCTAGTCTTGGGTCTACAATGCAGTCTTTGAAGATAGTTTTTCTACGACGCGCCACAAAATCATAGCATCGATCCCTTAGTTTTAGGGGAATCAACCACCCCAAGCTCAAAATAAGAGTATACCAACGCAATTTCGGGAGTAATTGAAGGACCGCAGTTGATTTTTTATAGAGCTTTGATCCATCGAAATAATAAACGGAATCTTCGTCCATTGGCAAGTCTGGGTGAGCCTCCCTCCATTGCACACTGCTGCTTGCATTGAGTGGTGAAAACAGTAAGTCTTTCTTTGTTTCGTTAGACAATATGAAGGTCAGCACCCGATTGCACAGCGGACAATCCCCATCAAAAAACAGGATGGCTTTAGGAAGTGTGGCTTGATCTTTTAACATCGCAATGTTCTTACACCGTACCAAGAATAACGTTCGCCATCTACTAATTTAATTTCGGCATCGGGAAATAAACTTTGATAGTACGACACGTGGCTTTCTTGGAATGGAAAAGGCTCCGAACTCAAGAAGACGACATCAGGATTTATTTCTCCAATGGTATTAACGTCAGGATAGCGTTCTACTGAAACACAATTCCGATAGCCCAAGGCAGCCAAATAAGAATCGATGTAGGTATTTTTTCCTGCCACAAAACCTGGGTTATGCCAAATAAAATAAAGAACGGACTTACCAGCGCCTTCTGTAGCATGTAACTGAAAATAAGATTGGAGGTTTTGAATCAAATGCGCACCCAACTCTTCCTTGTTAAAAATACTCGACAAGCTAGCGATTAAGTGGTAGGTATCTTCAATGGAATTCACATCGCTCATCCAAACAGGAGCTATCTGCATCAACGCTTCAATATCCTCTTTGGTATTTTCTTCTTTATTGCCAATGATTAAATCCACATTAAGTGACTTAATCTTTTCAATATCAATAGTTTTAGTCCCTCCCACTCGTTCTTTATCTTTATACCAATCCTCCGGATAAATACAAAATTTAGTAATCCCCACCACTTCTTGATCCAATTCAAAATAAGCCAATAATTCCGTTAAAGAGGGAACGAGGCATACTATTCTTTTGGGCGTGGCGGAAAGTGTAAGTTTCCTACCCAATTGATCGATATGAATTTGTTGAAACATGAAATTATGACATCGCAGAAATGACATCGTAACGGGTCACAATGTGGTATTTCCCATGACCCAAATCCACCAATACAGCGGGTGTATCGCGGTTAATCAATTTACAAAGGTCATCAATGCTTACCGTTGGCTGGACTACAGGAAATGGAGCTTGCATGATACTTGAAATTGGCGAATCTTTTAAATTAGGTTCGTCTACCAGCAATTGATAAACGCTGCGATCATCGACAGAGCCTACAAAACCACCGTTTTTCATGACAGGAATCTGTGATATTCCAAATTTCCGCATAGCGGCAATGGCATGAGATACTAATTCTTCGGCATACAAAGATACCAAAGGCCTTTCTCCGTGTTTGTGCACTAAATCCTGTGCAGTTACTAAATTCTCTTCTAAGAACCCCCTGTCTCGCATCCAATCGTCGTTAAAAATTTTACCAATGTAACGACTGCCATGATCGTGGAATAATACAATAACTATATCCGTTTCAGTCAATTGATCTTTTAGCTGCAACAAGCCTTTAATCGCTGCACCTGCAGAGTTACCAACAAAAATTCCCTCTTCCCTCGCCAAGCGACGTGTATAAACAGCGGCGTCTTTATCAGTAACTTTCTCAAATAAATCAATAATCTCAAAATCCACATTGGCAGGCAAGATGTCCTCACCAATGCCTTCAGTGATATAAGGATAGATTTCATTCTCGTCGAAGATACCCGTTTCCTTGTATTTTTTGAATACAGAACCATAGGTGTCAATGCCCCAAATTTTAATATTTGGATTCTTTTCTTTCAAGTATTTACCAACTCCAGAAATTGTTCCACCAGTACCAACACCGACCACGAAATGAGTAATTTTACCCTCTGTTTGTTCCCAAATTTCAGGGCCAGTTTGCTCGTAATGTGCGGTGCGATTTGACAAATTATCGTATTGATTTACGTACCAGGAGTTTGGAATTTCAGTGGCTAAGCGACGAGAAACAGAGTAATAAGACCTTGGATCAGTAGGTTCAACCGCAGTTGGACAAACTACCACTTCAGCACCAACGGCACGCAATATATCCATTTTCTCTTTGGATTGCTTATCGTTCAATACACAAATCAACTTATATCCTTTGATAATAGCGGTTAAAGCCAAACCCATGCCCGTATTCCCGGAAGTACCCTCAATAATGGTACCCCCCGGTTTCAAAAGACCAGATTTCTCAGCGTCTTCAATCATTTTTACTGCCATTCGGTCTTTAACCGAATTACCCGGATTAGTAGTTTCAATTTTAGCGAAAACCTGAGCTTTAACATCCGAGGCCAACTTATTGATCCGAACAATCGGCGTGTTGCCAATTGTTTCCAAAATATTGTTGTACACTTTCATTCCAGAATTTTTGACAAAGTTAATCTTTATTTTGAGCCTCAAACATTCCTATTCCCCATTAATTTTCTTGCTCAATTGAGCGAATAGCTTTAATTTTGCTGAAAATGATAGCATTTAAAAAAGTAGCCTTTTATACCCTCGGGTGCAAATTGAATTTCTCAGAAACTTCAACCATAGGGCGATTATTTGAAAATGCGGGGTATGCGAAAGTTGATTTTGAAGACATGCCCGATATTTATATCATTAATACCTGTTCCGTAACTGAAAATGCTGATAAGAAATGTAAGCAATTAGTGAAACGAGCAAAAAAAATAAATCCAGATAGCTTTGTAGCCATTATTGGATGTTACGCCCAATTAAAACCTGAAGAAATTTCGAAAATACCCGGTGTAAATATGGTGCTTGGTGCTAATGAGAAATTCAATGTGCTAGAACACATTGAACGCGAAGAAGCCTTGGACAACGGGATTTATATTTCCAATCAAAGTATTAAAACGACCAAAGAATTTATCCCCTCACATTCTTATGGCGATAGGACCCGTTCTTTTCTAAAAATTCAAGATGGTTGCGATTACTTTTGCACATTTTGTACCATTCCATTAGCAAGAGGAAATAGCCGCAATGCAAGCATAGCAAAAACAATCATCGAGGCAAAAAAAATTGCCGCCACATCTGTAAAAGAAGTCGTACTTACAGGCGTTAATATTGGGGATTTTGGACAAGGAAGTGACGAGAATTTCTTATCATTAATCAAAGAACTCGATAAAATTGAAGGTATTGATCGCTACAGAATTTCATCCATTGAGCCGAATTTGTTGAGCAATGAAATTATTGATTTTTGCCTGCGCGATTCCATTCGATTTGCACCACATTTTCATATTCCTTTGCAAGCAGGTTCCGATCGTCTCTTAGTATTAATGCGGCGTAAATACCTTCGAAATATATACACCGACCGCGTAAATCAAATCAAACAGCTACGACCTGATGCCTGTATCGGTGTAGATGTAATTGTAGGTTTCCCTGGCGAAACGGATGACGATTTTAAAGAAACCGTAAATTATCTGAGTGCTTTAGATATTTCCTACTTACACGTATTTACCTATTCAGAAAGAGCCAATACCACAGCAATAAAAATTGGAGAAAGTGTTCCCATGGAAGTCAGACGAAAGAGAAGCAAAGCTTTGCACCTGCTTTCAGAGCAAAAAAAACGTAACTTTTACCTATCAAATATCGATACAACAAGACAAGTATTATTTGAGCAAGAAGAAGATGAAGGATTTATGTATGGTTTTACAG
>JBILCD010000100.1:0-8890 GCA_044353285.1 Crocinitomicaceae bacterium
ATGATTTCGGTTATAATGCACGCACAGATAAGTATGAGAAATTATATGCAGCAGGTGTTATTGACCCTACTAAAGTAACGAGAATCGCAATTGAAAATGCCGCTTCAATAGCCGCTATGTTACTGACCACAGAATGTGTTATTGCAGACCAACCAGAAGAAAATAACCACGGTGCTGCAATGGGTGGAATGGGTGGCGGTATGCCAGGAATGATGTAAGACTATAGGGCTTTCGAGCCCTTTCACGTTTCTTTCTTCCCGATTTATTCGGATAGTTAGAGACGGCATTATATAAAAGCCATCGGTCCTTGATCGATGGTTTTTTTATACCAAAAAAATTCTAGGTGAAAATAACTACATTATAAGACCGTTGCAAAATCTTTAAATTGAGGCATTTTAAAAATTTTACAACTGAGTTAACCCTTGTTAATGAAGTGGTTAAATTTTTGGAATAACGAAGAGTTGTGGGTTTTGCAATGGTCTTTATTTTAATAAAAAACACATTGGTATTTCTAAACGCTTTGACCAATCCTTTTCATTATGTCCCTGCTCGTTAAAAACAAGCGACTTAAAATGATGACGCTTGTACCGACTTGAAATAAACTCATTTAATAGCTTATGATACGGCGGATATGAGGCATCCAATTCTTTATCTCCTCGGTCCAAATAAATACAATGACCGCGCTGACTAGGAAGCTTCCGCTTCAAAAAAGAAATAAACGGGAGCATCATTTTATCAAGGTGATGCTCATCTACCATCGCGATGTTCACCATTGGCCCGTGAAAAGACATGCAGGCGACTTTACCAAAAATCTTCGGGTACATACACATGGCGTACATTGAAATGACCGCTCCCATGCTAGAACCCATCATGAAGGTGTGCGATTTTCCGTCATAGCAAGAAAATTCTTGCTTAACTGAAGGAATAATGGTATCCACAATCCATTTTAAATACGCATCAGCGCGCAATTCTTGATGCCATAATTCACGTAAATATTTTCCAGAAAAATTGGTGTCCAAATCAGCATAAATTGCTTCGGGAAAAAACTCAGCATAACGGTTTACAGGATCATTCCAGATTCCAACCACGATCGTTGGATTAATTTTTTCATCAATCAGCAAAGAACTTAACACTTCGTCTACTTTCCATTCTTGATGATTCCATGTTTGCGTTGAATCAAAAAGCATTTGACCGTCGTGCATATACAATACATTGTATTTTTGTTTCGGAGAATAATGCTCAGGAAGCCAAATATCAAGCCTGCGCATTTCACCATTTTTTTGTGCTTTGTAGCTTCGCAACTCACCATATTTCAAGTTTAATTGCTGCATCCGAACCGTATCTAACACCAGCACTTGCCCAATTAATTGGAAAAATGAAATCACAATAAAAAGAGGCATAAACAATACTTGACCATAATCGTTAAAATAGTATTATAAAAAGCAAATATAAATTCATTTATCCCCAATGCAATGCTTATTTTTGTGGCTTGAAATAGATACACCATGATAAACCGCTTATTTAAAAATTTTTTTGCCATGCGTTTTATTTCCATGGGATTACTTTTATTCCTTGTAGCTATCGGTGGGGCAACATTTCTAGAGTCTATATACGGCATACAAACCGCTAAAATTGTAGTCTACAACGCCACTTGGTTTACACTTCTTCTTATCTACTTGAGCTTTGGCTTAATTTCAAACATTATTGCCTATCAAATGTGGCAAGCCAAAAAAATTGCAGTTTTAAGTTTCCATATTGCCTTTTTAATTATCATGATTGGCGCAGCATTAACGCGCTACATGGGCTTTGAAGGCTTAATGGTCATTCGCGAGGGGTCTTCAACTAATTTTATCTATTCAGCGGATCCTAAATTACTAGTCTTTGCTAGCAATGGAAAAGAAACAAAAACTGATGCCTTTCAAACCTTCTTAAGCCCTGTTGAATTTCCATTTTTTAATAATTATTTTAAGCATTCCATAGAAATTGGCAAAAAGGAAATAACTGTCAGCTACGCTAATTTCGAATCTAAAATGATTGACAGCGTTGAAATTAAGGCCAGCATTAAAGGCGATGTAATTGATTTAATAACGGAGGGCATGCAATCCAATTATTTGGAAAGCAAGGAGCTTTTTATGGTTGGAAATATTCCTGTATCGCTTAATAAGACGCTCACTATGCCGGGGGTTGAAATCAAAAAAGAAGGAACGGCATATGTAATGAAATCATCTATCCCAATCCGATATTTACCCATGTCGCAAATGCAGCAGGCAAGACAAACGGGGGCTGAAATTCCCGACAGTGCATACCATGAATTGTCGCTAAATAAGTGGGATACCATGCGTACAAAAACACTTTACCAAGCTGGTGATCAACAGTTTGTTATTAAACAAATTATTAGCCATGCACGAAAAAAGTTATTTCCTTCCGGAAAGAAAAATGTTGGTTCAGATTATTTAACGCTACTTGTTGAATGTGGAAAAGAAAAGAAAACAGTAAGAGTAATGGGAGGAATGGGGGTATTACCTACTCCCATAAATATTCAAATTGATGGCCTGCAGGTACAAATAGAATATGGCGCCATTCGTATGCCCTTGCCTTTTTCAGTAGCATGCAACAATTTCACACTTATAAAATACCCGGGCTCTGAATCTCCATCATCCTTCGAAAGTGAATTAACCATTATTGATCAAAAAAACAACTACACTAACAAGCGAAAAGTTTTTATGAATAATGTAACGGATTATAAAGGCTATCGATTTTTTCAATCCGGCTACGACCTAGACGATCCAAAAACGCCAGAAAATGAAGAGGGAACTCAATTAAGTGTGAATTATGATGAAGCGGGCACTAATGTAACATATCTTGGTTACTTATTAATGGCTATTGGAATGGTCTTGTCAATTTTTTCTCCTAATGGACGATTCCGGGACCTAAATTCTAAACTTAAAAAGTTAAAAGAACATAAAAAAAGCACCCTTCTTATTTTGCTATTGCTAAGTACGACCTTAAGCAATAATGGGTTTGGCCAACACAATCATTCGAAAAATGAAAAAGAAGCTATTCACCGTGTGATTAGTGCTCCTCACTCGGATGAATTAGCATCATTATTAGTTCAGAATTATGAAGGGAGAATTGTTCCTTTCCATTCCTTGAGCGACCAATTATTGCGAAAAATACATGGGAAAAATAAATACAAAGACTTAAATTGTGTTCAGGTTATTATGAGCATGCACATGTATCCGGACTATTGGGCGGAGGAAGCGCTAATTGCTGTGCCTGCCGTTTTACAAGAACGTCTGAAACTTAAAAAATATGTTTCTGTTACTGAATTAGTGGCAAGCAATGGCACCTTTAAGTGGTTGACTAGCTACCAAGCGGCATTTCAAAAATCAGAATCGAAACGAGACGAATTCGATAAAAAAATCATCAAGCTAAATGAAAAGTTTGAAGTGACAAATAGCATTTTTGCCTGGCAATACATGCGCATAATTCCAAAAAAGAATGATGTTAACAACTCATGGTATATCCCTATGGAAATGTCATTAATGAAAGTTGATTCACTTTCATCATTAGAAACGCTAAAGTATTTATCATTTATAGACGAGGCATCGAAGACCGGCCAATACACTAATGCTTCATCACAATTAAAAAAGATTAAAGAATTCCAACGCAAAATAGGTGCGAATGTCGTGCCTTCTGAGTCGAGGGTTAGTCTTGAAATTAGTTATAATAAAATGCAAATATTCCTTAATACTTGGCGAGTATACTTAAGTGTTGGGTTTTTGATGCTGATTCTTTTTTATATTTCCGTCTTCACAAAAATAGATTCTCGACTAACAAAAATACTTGCTATTGTAAGAAAAGTATTTGTTTTCATTCTGATTGTTTTCTTCGTTTATCATGGCGTTGGCCTTGGTTTCAGGTGGTATATTTCGGAGCATGCCCCATGGAGTAATGGCTACGAAGCAGTAATCTTTATTGCATGGATAACCATGATTGCCGGTTTTCTTTTTTCACGTAAAAATGAAGTTGTATTGCCCGGGACAGTTATACTAGCTGCCTTAATGATATTTGTGACGGAGATGAATCTATTAGATCCGGAAATCACCCCACTAGTTCCCGTGCTTAAATCTTATTGGTTGATGATTCACGTTGCAATTATTACAGGAAGCTATGGATTTTTAGGATTAGCCTGTGTTCTTGGTTTATTAAACCTTATTCTTTATGTATTTAGAAGAAAATCAAATGGGGCAATTGTCAGTCGTAACATTACTGAACTTACCTATATTTCAGAAATGACCATGACCATTGGCGTATTTATGCTTACCATTGGCACCTTCCTTGGTGGAATTTGGGCGAACGAATCTTGGGGCAGGTATTGGGGATGGGATCCAAAAGAAACATGGGCTTTAGTTTCTGTTTTGGTTTATGCGGTAATTTTACATTTCCGTTATATTCCAGCCATGAAAAGTAAATTTGTGTTCAACGTGGCTTCTTTTTGGGGATATTCGGCCATTTTATTTACCTTTTTCGGCGTGAATTTCATGCTCGTAGGCTTGCATTCATATGCACAGGGAGATGGATTAGGCAAAATGCCAAGTTGGGTAATCGTATCTATTGTATTTTTCTTGCTGTTAACAATACTTGCCGGTATTCGTAATAAGTCATACAACAAATCGTCTTCTAAATCCCTTCATATTGAATCCTGAAAATATCTTGTACGAGGACAATCATGTAATTGTCGTGAATAAATTACCTTCAGAAATTGTTCAGGGGGATAAAACAGGCGATAAAACGATGCCTGATGGCATAAAAGAATACCTCAAAGAAAAATACAATAAGCCAGGAAATGTTTTTTGTGGAGTGGTGCATCGCTTAGATCGCCCAACCAGTGGAGCGGTTATATTCGCAAAGACAAGCAAAGGATTAGAACGATTAAATGCACAATTTAGAGAAAAAGATACCCATAAAATATATTGGGCGATTGTAGAAAACGTGCCAAAAGAAACAGCAGGAGAGCTTATTCATTTTTTAAAAAAAAATGAGAAACAAAATAAAAGTTATGTCTGTACCCCAAAGACATTGGGTGGTAAAGAGGCTAAACTTAGTTATCGCTTAATTAAGTCATCTGATAATTACCATTTACTTGAAGTACATTTAGAGACTGGCCGACATCATCAAATTCGCGCACAGTTATCCACGATTGGATGCGCGATAAAAGGAGATTTGAAGTACGGTGCGAAAAGATCTAATCCTGATGGTTCAATCTGTTTACACGCACGCGAACTTTCCTTTAATCATCCCACAAGCAAAGAACCGATCACGGTAATAGCTCCGGTTCCCGTAGATTCTTTATGGCAATTTTTTGAGCAATAAAAAAGGCCGCTTTTTCAAGCGACCTTTAAATAAAACGTTTGATTTATTAGTTTCCGATTGGAGCACCAGAGTTATTAACTGGAGTTACGCTTTCAGGAGCAGCACCTACTTCACCTACAATTTTTAGAACTTTCATAGGTTCGTTAATTGCATTTGAATCAATTGTAATGCTTTTATTGATTGGTCCAGGACGTTTAGTGTCGTATTTTACACGAATTGAACCTGTAGCTCCTGGAGCAATTGGCTCTTTAGACCATTCAGGAACCGTACAACCACATGAACCTTTAGCATTAGAAATAATTAATGGTTCATTTCCTGTGTTTTTGAATTCAAATGTACAATACGGGTCAGCATCGTATTTTATCGAACCATAATCATGGGATAGTTTAGAGAATTCGATTTTTGCACCTTTTTCAATTTGGGCAGATAGTGTATTTGTAGCTGTCGCAGCAACAAATAATAGACAAAAAGATAGAATTAATTTTTTCATAAGTTTGGTTTTTTTTTCAAAGATACGTGCTTAATTCCATTCTTTAAAAAATTAACAGAACATTAACAAGATTCAAGCACCTGTTAATTGACGTTTGATGTTTGCTTATTCTTAAATTCGGCGTATTCGAATAAAGTCATTCCAATATATTTTAACCTCATTTGAATTTCTTTACGTTTTTCAGGTGTTACCGTCGCTTCTTTTAATAATAAAGTATAATATTTTCGTAAACTAGATGTATCAGTAGGGACAATATCAACTTCATAAGTGGCACACATACTTTCTAATAAAAAATCTCGATTTGGGAAATTAGGAAAATTAACCAATAGTGTATCACCGTAATCCAAGGCTTTTTTAGGCGCATCCAATTCTGAATATTTTTCATGAATTTTAAAAAGACATTCCGCAGAATAAGGATCCTTAGGAAAGGCTTGATAAAAGCTCACAAGGCGATTTATTAATTCGATATTAGACAAACTTAAAATTTTATCACTTGGTTTAGGGGAGTTTACAAGTGACATAATAGAATCCTCCATTTGTTTAATAGAAGCCACTAATTCATTTCTCGATAAAGGCGTTTCTTTTTTTGACGAAACTGTTTTTTTTGACGAAACTGTTTTTTTAGTGGCCGTTTGATTTTTACAAGATGCCAATAGCATTAAAAATACAAACAAGAATAAAACTTTATTAATCATAGATACTATTTTTTTTTATTAAACATCATTTTATAATCTACTTCAACGATTCCTATAGAAACATTACCTAATCGTTTTGAAAGCAACTTCTTTTTGAGCGGAGATAATTTATCCGTGAATAAAACCCCCTCCAAATGGTCATATTCATGTTGAATTATACGTGCCTTATACCCATCAAATTCTTCGCGATGAAAAGACCAATTTTCATCATAATAAGAAACACAAATTCTTTCCTTTCGATTCACGTTCTCACGAATCTTAGGAATGGAAAGGCACCCTTCTTGAAATGGCCATAAATCACCAGATTCTTCCTCAATTATCGGATTAATAAATACTTTTTTAAATCCCTCTATTCCAATCGCTTTTGGATCAATTTCTTCCCCCTCCTCATTCGCAAAGGGCGATCCATCCACGATAAACAATCGAATACTTTCGCCAATTTGAGGAGCAGCAAGCCCAACACCTTTAGCAGCATACATTGTTTCGAACATATCAGTCAATAGAGACGATAAACCCTCAAAATTTTCCGGTATATCGTCAGCAATCCTCTTTAAAACGGGATTACCAAAAGCAATAATAGGCAAAATCATGTCAACTTATTTAGTGCAAAAGTAATGAAAGAGGCTTATAATTCATAGCTTTCCATGTAATCTTGTAAAATCAAGGTAGCACTTATTGTGTCTACTAATCCTTTATTTTTCTTTTGTTTTGCCTTTCCTCCTTGATGAATCGCTTGCATGGCTCGAGATGAAGACATGCGTTCATCTTGTAACTCTACCGGTAAATTAAATTGTTTTTCCAAGGCTTCTTTTAACAACCTAACGTTTTCCGTTATATGCGTGTCGGTGCCATCCAAAGAAGTTGGGAAGCCTAAAACAATTACTTTAATTTTTTCCTTCGGAATTAAATCAATTAAAAAAGCCATGAGTTTCTCAGACGCAATGGCAATTAATGGACTAGCAATTATCCCCGAATCGTCGGTAATCGCTATACCTGTCCGTTTTAATCCAAAATCAATACCAATGGCTTTATCCATTTTACAAAAATACTTAATGTTTAAAAGGTCGCAAGCTATTTTATAGTTAAGAAGGGTGTTACTTTTTGACAAAAGAAAGATTAAAACACTAAAATTAACTTTATTTTTGTACTAGATTAATGAAATTAATAAACGTATTGACTAAATTATAAACTAAGATGCGAATAAACACACTTATTATTATTGTTTCTGCTGCTGCTCTAACCTTGTCATCATGTAACTCTAGGTCAGAATCATTATTAGATCCAAAAACTGGGAAACCAATCAATCAAAAGCAAGCTGTTTTATATGAAAATGAAGCAGTATTTGAAAACACCATTCAATCCATTGAAAATGATTCAAATTTAACTGAATTCAATAGTCTTGACTACAACAATTCAAACGAAGGTCATGAACTGAAAGGCCTCGTAAACGCATCAGGGGAGCCACAAAAACTAACACATGAAAACACTAAAAATAGTGAAGGAGAAAAAATAACAAGGCACTTTTATTTCAAGAATCGAAAACTTGTTTGCACGATTGAAAGAATTGTAAATGCAAGCAAAGGAACAAGTAGCGTCACGGAAACAAAATCATATTACGACCAAAACGAACGCGTTGTATTTAGTGCAAAAAGAATCGCGGAAAGCGAAGAAAGCATCAACACTGCTCATTTCATAAAAACCAAAAAAACAGCTGTTCCATTAAATACTGCAATAGAAATACTCAACCAAAAAGGACCTTTTGAAACTCGCTTTAAAGGCTTCTTAGATCAAAAATACATCATAGTTGGTTCCAAAGGGAGCGGAGGGTATAATTCTGCGCTAATGCTAAAAGATGAAGAAAATAGCACCATCAACATGCTGATAAATGATGAAAAGAAGTACCTTGATAAATTACTAAAAATTCAATTTAGCACCGTAATTTTAGCAAAAGGATTTGAAGCCCAAGGCCTAGAAAGTTTGGAAATCATAGAAGAGTAATCATTCTTTGATTTTTCGTACCTTTGATGACTTTTAAGCTAACAAACGTTATGAAAAATCTCCTTTTCCTTACGCTCTCGTTCATTTTTCTCTCTCTAAGCAATCTGGTTCTTGGGCAAGCCATGAAAATAAACGGAGCAATTTATGATTCTACGGGATCAAAACCTGTCAATAATGCAACCATTACCGCAGTTAGAATTAAAGACTCCCTATTACTGAGTTATACCCACTCTAATCTTCAAGGTCAATTCGAACTCAAAGGATTTGAGATCGACACCTTTACCCTATACATTGAGCATCCCAGTTTTGAAACCAAAATGATTTATATTTT
>JBILCD010000014.1:0-23120 GCA_044353285.1 Crocinitomicaceae bacterium
GAGTTTCTGTAAAGGAATTTCGCTCACAAAAAATAAACTTAAATGAATTCACGGCGATAATAATCACCTCTAAAGTAGCGGTAGACCACTTCTTTAGAATTGCCGAAGAATCTAGATTTGAGGTGCCAGAATCAATGAAATATTTTTGTATTTCTGAAGCAGTGGCACTTTATTTACAAAAATACGTTGCGTTCAGAAAGCGTAAAATTTTCTTCGGGAAACAAACCATTGAGGATCTCGTAGATGTAATGGCAAAGCATAAAACAGAAAAGTTTTTATTGCCTTGTACCGATATTTTAAGGGATAATATTCCTCAAACACTTGAGCAGCACAAAATGCAGTTTTTTAAAACTATTTTATATCGAACAGTTGCGGCAGACCTTTCTGATTTAGAAAATGTATATTATGACTTATTGGTGTTTTTTAGTCCCGGAGGAATTGAGTCACTTTTTGTTAATTTCCCGGACTTTAAACAAAATAACACCGCTATTGCTGCATTTGGACCAACCACCGCTATGGCTGTTAACAAGCATAATTTACGCCTTGATGTTCAGGCCCCTCATCCTAAGGCTCCATCAATGGTTGGGGCAATTGAGCTTTTTATCTTAGAGCAACTCAAGAAAAAGTAATCGGCATACTTTTGAACTGAAAATCTGAATTCTTCCCGATAAACTCCCATATTTTTTTATTTTAGTTTTGAGTTGTTTAAAAAAACATTAAATTTACAACAACTTAAAAAACAATTTAAAATGAAAAAACTTTTACTCTCAGCCTTGTTGCTATCTGCAACATCCGCTTCGACTTTTGCTCAATTAGCACCTGGTAGCGTTGCTCCAGACTTTACGGTTAGTGCTTATCAGCCGTGGTTGTCTACCGCTGGAATGACAAACAACGGATCTTACAAATTGTATGATTATCTTGATGCTGGTTATACCGTTATTTTGGATGTTTCAGCAACGTGGTGTGGTCCATGTTGGAGTTATCATTTAACAGGCGCATTAGAGGATGCATATGCTGCACACGGACCCGCAGGTTACCCAGGCGTTTCTTCTACAACTACTGATGACATTATGGTTATTTGGATAGAGGGTGATGGAGCAACCGCAGATGCTACAATGTTAGACGGTTCAGGCAATATTGGTAATTGGATAAATCCTAATGCCGCTGGTGAAATTCAGTTTCCAATGGCAAATCCAATCACTGCAACAGCAAATTCTATAAACACAAACTTTAATATTGGCTATTTTCCAACAGTTTACAAAATTTGTCCGAATCGGATAGTTTCAGAAATTGGACAAGCAACAGCAGCAGCAATATATACTTCAATTGCTTCTTGCCCGCCTCCAGCTTCAAACCCTGCTGATGTTTCCGCTCTTTCTTATATGGGATCTTTGGTTCATTGCCAAGGCGCTTATACACCAATGGTGAAGATTCAAAACAATGGCACGAGCCCTTTAACTGCTGCGACTGTTACTGTAACTCAAGGTGGTACAACAGTTTCTACTGGAACATATTCAGGAAGTTTAGTTACTTACGGTGTTGCAACAGTTAATTGTACACCAATTGCAAGTTTTATGGGTGGTGCTTTGGTTGTTACGGTTACTACAACTGGTGATGCTAACGTGGCAAACAATGGTGTGAATGCTTCCGTTTCAACAGCTTTAATTGCTTCTAATCAGTATGTAACAGTAAATCTTACTACAGATGCATATGCAGATGAGACTTCTTGGACAATTAAAAATGCTGCTGGAACAACTGTAGCTTCAGGTAGTGGTTTTGGACCAAATTTAACTGCCGCAGGTCAAACAGTAGAAACGCCAGTTCAGGCTAACTTAACGCCAAACACGTGTTATACATTTGAGATTCTTGACGTTTTCGGTGATGGAATTTGCTGTCAATATGGAAACGGTGCATACTCTATTGTTGATGCATCTGGAGCGACTTTAGCTTCTGGAGGAACGTTTGGAGATAGCGAGCAAAAAGTATTCAAAACAGGTGTTGCAGGTTTAAATGAAATGGAAACAATCGCATTGAATGTATTCCCTAACCCAGCATCTGATTTAGTTAATGTTTCTTTTGAAGCAAACAACAATGATTTTTCAGTTTCATTAGTTGACATTCAAGGAAGAACAATTGTTTCTAAATCATTTACAAACTTAGTAGGTTCTCAATTGGTATCTTTCTCAACAGAAAGTATTGCAAAAGGAAGTTACATCGTTACTGTTACTTCAAATGGAGCAACAACTACAAAAAATGTTGTTGTTAGATAAGCTAACAATTAATGTATTGAAAAAGGGGAGCTCGCTCCCCTTTTTTTGTTTAACACGATTCGGTTTTTATTAATAAAGGAAATTACTGTACGGGTAGCGGATGCTAAAAACCGACTTTACCTCTTCATAAATTACAGATTTCAACTCCTCAATATTGTCTTTTTCGGTCGCGGAAATAAAAACACATTTAGTTTTTTGCATTTTAGCCATCCATGATTTTTTAAGAACTTCGATGCTATTAATCGTCTCGTCTTCATCACCATCTAACTCTTTTGGTGCAAAAGCGTCAATTTTATTAAACACAAGAATGCTGGGTTTTTCTGTATTATCAATTTCATGAAGTGTTTCATTTACAACATTAAACTGCTCTTCAAAGTTTGGATGTGATAGATCTAAAACATGCACGAGAATATCAGCTTCTCTTACTTCGTCTAATGTAGATTTAAAAGACTCGACTAACTGTTGTGGTAATTTACGAATGAATCCAACCGTATCGGTGAGTAAGAAGGGTAGATTTTCTATCACTACTTTTCTTACCGTAGTATCTAAGGTCGCAAAGAGTTTGTTTTCAGCAAATACATCTGATTTAGCCAATAAATTCATAAGTGTGCTCTTCCCAACATTGGTATATCCAACAAGTGCTACACGCACCAGTTGCCCACGATTTCCTCGCTGAATGGTCATTTGTTTATCAATGTCTTGTAGCCGTTCTTTCATTAATGAAATACGCATCTGAATAATTCTCCGATCTGTTTCAATTTGCGACTCTCCTGGTCCACGAAGTCCTATACCACCTTTTTGCCGTTCGAGGTGTGTCCACATGCGCGTTAATCGCGGGAGCATGTATTGAAGTTGGGCTAATTCTACCTGTGTTTTAGAATGGAAACTGCTGGCCCGACTTGCGAAAATATCAAGAATTAGGATAGGCCTATCCAGCACTTTGCATTCTAATTCCCGTTCTATGTTACGCAATTGTGAGGGCGATAATTCATCGTCGAAAATCACTAATTCAATGTCGCTTGCTTTAATGTACTCTCTAATTTCCTCTAATTTTCCTTTGCCAACATAGGTCTTTGGATTAGGAAAGGGCAATCGTTGCATGAAGGTGCGTTGCGCAGTAGCGCCAGCTGTTTCGGCCAAGAAGGAAAGCTCGTCTAAATATTCAATCGCAATTGCTTCGGTGATATCTGCGCTGATGACACCAACCAAAACACAGGCTTCTTCATTCGGCACAGACGTGTCATATCCTTCTGTCAATGTCTTAATTTTTTAACATGATTAATAACTAACTGTATGTTTTCGTTATTTCCAAGTAATTCTTTCATTGGCGGCATTCCATTTTTTCCTTCTTTAATTATTTTCGTGAGTGCCGCATCATCTAATCTCGACGCGGTTAAATCTTTCGCTCCCGAAGCCCCTAATTTTCCGTCATCACCATGGCATGCTGCGCAATGCATAATGAATAAATTTTCGCCGACTACTTCTGGGGTTTCGGGTGTCGCAGGCTTAACATTATCGCCAGATGAAGAGCAACCTACCAATAAAAGTAAGCAAGAGCAGAAATAAATAATTCTTAGATCCATCCTCCACCAAGATTAGCCCTAAATGGCCAAGGAATAGATAAAAGAATAATGATTAATCCTATCGAATAAAATAAGCGGATCACTTTAAATTTATCCGCATCATTTACTTTTCTTTTCGCTTTGCTGTATCCGATGGTTATTATAATAATGGCCAATAACATACCGGCCAAATGTTCCATGCCATAAAAACGCAGCAATGGATTTTGCATCCATCCAGCGGAAAATTGCACTTTCGCGGACGTGAAGTATTGAATCAATCCGATTACCAATTGAATGTGTAGGGTTACCATGGCAAATAGGTTAATCAGTTTATGCTTTTTTTCAAAGTGTTTAGCTGAAAAGGCATTGGCAATAGCCCAAATTAATAAGATTAGGGCAACCCACCTTAATCCTGAGTGTAAGTGATTGATAATTTCCATACGTTTAATCGTTGAGTTTTAATACTGCAAGAAAAGCTTCTTGAGGAACTTCTACACGTCCCACTTGTCGCATTCTTTTTTTACCTTCTTTTTGTTTTTCTAATAATTTTCTTTTTCTAGAGATGTCGCCACCGTAACATTTAGCGGTAACATCTTTTCTAAGCGCTTTTATGGTTTCGCGGGCAATGATTTTTGCGCCAATTGCCGCTTGAATCGGAATTTCGAACTGTTGGCGAGGGATCAACTCTTTTAATTTTATACAGATCCTTTTTCCTAAATCAAAGGCATTACTCCTATGTACTAAAGCAGAAAGCGCATCTACCTGCTCAGCATTTAACATTAAATCTAATTTGATTAAATCAGATTCTCGATAGCCAATTGGATGATAATCAAAGGAGGCATAGCCACGAGACACAGACTTCAGTCGATCATAAAAATCGAATACAATTTCGGCTAATGGCATCTCAAAAGAGATTTCAACACGATCTTGGGTTAAATAAACTTGGTTTTTTAACTCGCCTCGTTTTTCTATGCAAAGCGTCATTATTGAGCCAACGTATTCTGTTTTGGTAATAACTTGTGCTGAAATGTATGGTTCTTCAATGCGATCCATTCCAGATGGATCAGGCAATTCAGATGGATTATTAACAATCATCATCTTTTCGGGGTCCTTTTTCATATAGGACTTGTAGGAAACGTTCGGAACAGTTGTTATGACGGTCATATTGAATTCTCTTTCAAGTCGCTCTTGAATAATTTCCATGTGCAACATTCCCAAAAAGCCACATCGAAAACCAAAGCCGAGGGCTTGTGAAGACTCTGGTTCAAAAATCAAGGAGGAATCATTAAGTTGTAATTTTTCCATGGAATACCTTAGCTCTTCATAATCTTCTGTATCCACAGGATAAATACCAGCAAAAACCATTGGTTTAACGTCTTCAAATCCTTTTATGGCTATTTCACATGGATTATCAGATCCGGTAATGGTGTCGCCAACTTTGACTTCATTTGCCTGTTTGATGCCGGATATAATATAACCAACATCTCCAGCACGGACCTCTTTTCTAGGAGACAACTCCATTTTAAGAATCCCAATTTCATCGGCATTATAATCTCTACCAGAATTCATAAAGCGAATCTTTTGGCCCTTTTTGATAACGCCGTTTCGAATTCTGTAATAGGCAATAATTCCTCTAAACGAATTAAATACAGAATCAAAAATCATAGCTTGCAGTGGTGCATTCTCATCACCTTTGGGTGGCGGAATACGATTAATTACGGCTGAAAGGATATCTTCCACACCTAATCCGGTTTTTCCTGAAGCTTGAATGATTTCGCTTATATCACAACCGATTAATTCAATTATTTGATCAGAAACCTCTTCAGGCATGGCCCCAGGCAAATCCATTTTATTTAAAATGGGAATGATTTCCAAATCGTGTTCTAAGGCTAAATATAAATTAGAAATAGTTTGTGCTTCTATTCCTTGAGAGGCATCAACGATTAATAGCGCTCCTTCACAAGCGGCAATTGAACGAGAAACTTCGTATGAAAAATCAACGTGCCCAGGCGTGTCAATTAAATTAAGAATATAGTCCTGCCCGTCTTTAGAATAATTCATTTGAATAGCATGACTCTTAATCGTAATTCCACGCTCACGCTCCAAATCCATATCGTCAAGGGCTTGCGCTTTCATGTCCCTGTCGGAAATGGTCCCCGTTGTTTGAAGTAGCCTATCTGCCAGGGTGCTTTTTCCGTGATCAATATGCGCAATAATGCAAAAATTTCGAATGTTTTTCATACAGTTGCAAAATTACGATTAAAGCAACAAAGGGCAACTTGCTTTATCGAATAATATTTACATGGCCCATCATTAATAACTCTTGAAGATTATTAGGTCTATAAAAAAGTTTCCAGGTATACACACCACTTTGACAATCGACACCCTGGTATTTTCCATCCCAGGAAAAGTCTAAATCTTCTGAGCTAAATACAAGTTCACCCCATCGGTTAAAAACGTCTATTTTAATCCATTCTACCCCGACAAAAGAACCAGAGAAAACATCGTTGATTCTATTTTCATCCGGGATAAAAGTATTTGGGATATAAATATAAAGTTCTTCTTGAATGAAAATCGGCTTGGTTATACTATCCTTGCATCCGTTGATGTCTGTTGCAAATAAGGTAACATAATAAGTGCCCTCAGAGCCATAAGTATGCACGGGGTGAATATCGTATGATGTCCCGCCATCACCAAATAACCAAGTATAGCCATAGCCATTTTGAGTCTGATTCAAGAATGAAATAGGTAATCCTTCAGTAATTGAATTACTCATAACCATAAAATTAGCCACGGGTTTTACAACAAGAACCTGACAAAAACCGCTGACAGTAAAGGATTGGCATTCATCGGAAACGATCACTTGGTAGACCGAGCTAGTGGTGGGATGCACCCAAATACCCGTGCTCGTTTCTCCAGTTAAGGGCCATAAAAAATAATGATTACCATAGCCGCCGGTTGCACTTGCGGATATGTATGCACTATCACCGATACAAATTTTAATGACAGGGCTTGTACTCACTAATAATGGAGGACTAGAGATGGTATAGGTAATCGTATCAGATACCGTTTCCCCACAATTATCGACAACCGTAACGACGTAAACACTTGTTGCCGAAGGGTTCACAATCAAGCTATCTAATGTTCCCACAACACTATTATTTTTTTCCCAAGTGAAGCTATACGACCCAGCACCTCCAGATGGGTATGCGTAGAGTGTTTGCGGCAAGTAAGGACAAATTTCAACAATATCATTTGAAACACTTAGTGATAAGGGAGTATAAACAGGGACAGTAATAATGGCAGAATCAGAAATAGTTTGTCCAGAACAATTATCATTAATCATAAGATACACGGTAGAGGATGAATTAGCAACAATTGAAATAGAATTTGTGCTTGCTCCAGTGCTCCATAAGTACGTGTATGGGGGAATGCCTCCAGATAATGTTGGCGTAAGACTAACGGCATTACCAGGACAAAGAACCGTAGTGTCCGGAAGAGATAAGACTAAAGGCATTACATCCTGAATGAAAAGGGTAAGTGGAATTGGGGTTAGATTTCCACAAGGATCTGTTACACCAAAACTCATAATTATACTTTCTAATCCTTCGGATAGATTATCCGCTAATGGATTAATCGTGAAAGAAACCGAGCTTTGACCAGCGGGAAAAGTTATGTTGTTAGGTATTCCGGAATAGTCAAGCATGTTTTGGGCTGTGCCACTGATGACAATGGGAATGGTTAAAGCCGTGTTGATGTTATTACTTCTTTGTATGGTGACCGTGCTCGTCACACATCCCTCAGCCATCCACGCAGGATCTTGATAAACTTGTTGAGACATAGTATATGAAATGCTTACGGGAGTTATAGAGCTCAGGCTATTCGCTTCTAGGAATATTCCCGAATCCCAACTTCCATCTCCCACATCAGCAATCGCGATTATTAAATGATAAGTCTGCCCACATTGAACTTGAGAAATAGCCTCAAGCACCTCTGTAAAGCCATCATACTGAATATAGAATGGTGAACCATTATATGGCGCCATATTACCATCTCCATTGGCATTAAAGTATTGAGGATTGGTAATTGCATTGACATTATTTATAGAGACAATACCGCCATTATTTGGAAGCTTAGCAATATTTTGCATGCCCACTATTCCTGGACCAGAAATAAAAAAACCAAAGACGTCATTATATCCTGAGTTGTTAGGCGGAGCGAATTCAGGGTATTCATCTGAACCGAACACATATTTAAATTTAACCGTGTCTGAAAAGGGAATAAAGTCAAATTCTAAAATCGCAGCATTATATGTTGGTGTATTACCAATAAGATTAGAGAGCAATCCTGATCCCCCGATATTATTATCCATTCCGCAACTCGGTAGGTTATTTGGGCCATGTGGTCCAGAACCGTTATTTAATACTGTTCCGGTAGTCATCACAAGCCCTTGGTTTATTCCGAGGTTTGTACCTGCAGCAGTAAATGAGCCAATGGCAGCATTACTTCCATTAAACATGATGTTTGAAACCGTAACACCTTGTCCTAACAATACGTTTTGAACCAAGCTTTGAGGTGGCTGAGCTGTATTTGTAATTAATTGCCCTTGAACCCTCGTAAATAGAAGAATTATAAATAGGATTAATAAATACGGGTAAGGGGTAGCACGCATGGGAATTTATAACGCAATTTATAGCAAAACGTTGTCGTTTTATGGGGTTATTTACTGTTTATTCCTTGAAGCGAACAAAATTTTGCATAAAAACCATTTTGTTTTAGCAAATCTTGGTGATTACCACGCTCCACAATCTCACCTTTAGATAAAACGATGATTTGCTCTGCATTGATAATGGTGCTTAATCGATGAGCGATAATAAAGGTGGTTTTTCCGATCATGATTCGCTCTAATGCTTCCTGAACAAGTTGTTCTGATTCTGTATCTAATGCAGAAGTAGCCTCATCTAAGATTAATATTTTAGGGTCTAAATAAATTGCTCGCGCAATGCTTAAGCGTTGTTTTTGACCCCCTGAAAGTTTATTTCCTCGCTCTCCGATTATGGTGTCAAAACCATTTTCTAACTCCATAATAAAGTCGTAAGCATTAGCATTTTTTGCTGCTTGTATTACCTTTTCATGGGACGGATTCTCATCACCGAAGGCAATATTTTCTGTAATACTTGAATTAAATAAAATTGATTCCTGCGAAACGATACCAATTAAATTTCTTAATGAATGAATAGTTAAGTCTTTTATGTTAAGCCCGTCAATTGTTATTTCTCCTGACACTACATCGTAAAAACGAGGCAATAAATCCATCATGGTTGATTTCCCACTGCCAGATTCACCCACCAAGGCGATAGTGCTGCCTTTTTTTACAGAAAGATTGATCGATTTTAGGATGCTTTCTTGACCGTATCGGAACGATACGTTTTTATATTCTACCCCCAATGTTACGTCATCTATTCTTACTGCATTTTCTTTTTCAACTATTTTTTCGTCTTCTTGGATAATATCATTGATTCTATCTAAAGAAACTTTTGCCTTGGTCATGTTTGCAATCGAAGAAGAGATCCCCTGAATAGGCCGAAGTAATTGAGAGAAAACAATAATAAAAGTCATAAATACCTCACCAGTTAGTCCAACACCTTTATTATCCAAAATCAGCCCGCCGCCAAACCAAACCAAACAAAGCATTACCATTGCGCCTAAGGTTTCGTTGAGGAGTGGGGAAAGATCTTTTTTTCGAAACGTTTTTGTAATAAGCTTTTGATGAGTAAGATTAATTTTCTTGAATCCTTTTAATATGAATCCATTTGCATTAAAGGCTTTAATAATACGAATACCAGATAAAGCCTCTTCCATTGCAGAAAAAAGCAGTCCGGTTTGCTCTTGCCCTGCCTTTGCAGTTCTTTTTAAACTTTTCCCTATACTAGAAATAACGAAAGCCGATATAGGCAATAAAAACAATGAAATTAAGGTCAGCTCAGGGCTAAGATAGACTAGTGAAACAATGTTAATGGCAACTGCAATGGGCTCTCGAAACAAAAGCTCTAACATACTGACAACTGCGATTTCCACCTCCCCAACATCACTATTCATTCTAGCCATCAAATCGCCTTTTCTTTCATTTGAATAGTAAGCTAAGGGTAAAACAAGAATTTTTTCAAATAATTTATCTCTTACATCCCTAACAACTGCCATTCTTAATTGCGATTGAAAATACACCGCCCCATAACGAAATAGATTCTTGAAGAAAAAAGCGAACATGACAGTAATGCAAACGAATAATAGGGCCTCTTTTGGATTTTGTGAAACTAAGTCATACATGATAAAATTATACCAATCCTTTACATAAGTAAATAAGCCGCCCAAAGAACTATCCCATAATGGTGGACTTACCGGAGTAATTTCTTCTGGTTTTCTGAAAATTAATTGAAGTATTGGTATAAATAAAACAAGTGAAAGTAAATTGAAGACGACAAATAATAAATTACACAACACCACAAGAAGAGCGACGCCTTTATACCTAAAGGTATACCTATATATTTGTTTTAAAGCAGACAATTTAACAACAAAGATACATTTGTATACTTGTTTTTCAATTAGTAGCACCTAAGTTTCTTAACTTTGCTTTATGAGTAGTGTAAGACAACAAAAAATTGAAGCTGCAATTCAAGGGGAATTAGGCGTTTTATTTCAGCGACTTTCTGCAGAAATATGTTTAGGCGCCATGGTGTCTGTAACGGTGGTGAGAATAACCAAAGACTTATCACTTGCGAGGTGCTACCTAAGTATTTATGCGCATCCTAGTCCTGAAGAAGTATTAAAATCAATTCAAATAAATCAAGGAAAAGTAAGGGGAATAATTGGTCAACGCTTAAAAAACCTTCGAAAAATACCCTCTCTTACCTTTTATATTGATGATTCAATGGAATATGCCAGTAAAATCGATGAACTTTTAAAAGATAATAATTAAAGTTCCCTTCTACATAGCGCTTAGGTATTTGTTTTCTAAAAACAAGCGTCAAGCCGTAACTATTATTACGCGTATTTCTGTAATGGGCGTTATGGTCATTTCTGCCGCAATGATTATATTATTGTCATCTTTTAACGGCATCGAATCGATGATTGGTGATTTGTATACGGAATTTGACCAAGGCGTAATAATTACACCGAGTAAGGGCAAAACGATGATTGAAAACCAAGTTCCTTGGATAAAGTTATCCAATTTAAAGGGTATATCACGTATTTCTAAAGGCATAGAAGAGACGGTAATTTTACGGAATGAAGAGAAATGGGTGAATGCCACCATAATGGGGGTTGAATTGCAATTTTTGGAGATGATTAATATTCACCAAAAAGATCATTTAATTTTTGGAAAGCCACTACTTCCCCAAGAGGAAAAAGACGAAAATAATTTTGGGCTAATTGGAGCCGGTCTTGCCAATAATTTATCACTTAGTAATGTTAGTACTGAATCAGACAACATAATAATTTACGCCCCAAAAAACGATATAAAATTAAAACTAGGGAAAAACCCGTTTTTTCAAACACCTTTCAATATTAAAGGAATCATTAATTACAATAAAGAAACGAATGAGTCGGTTGTGCTAGCCAACTTATCTTTTGTGAAAAACTTGCTCAATCTTGAGGATCAGCTAACACACATATATATTCAGCCAAAAACCGGTGAGGATAATGATAAAATAAAAGGTCAAATTCAAAAACTATTAGGGGATAATTTTATTGTAAAAACGAATGCGGAAAAAAACGAGTTGATTTATAAAACTAGTAAAAGCGAAAAACTAATAGTTTTAATTATTTTATTATTTATTTTTCTTTTGGCAGTATTTAATTTGGTAGCGTCAGTTACTATGATTTATTTAGAGAAAAAGGAAAGCATTAGTGTGCTTAAAAGTATAGGGTTAACTAAGAATAATGTTTTTTCAATATTCTTTTTGGAAGGCATTTTAATTTCAGGGGCCGGTATTTTTTTAGGGGTGTTGCTTGGACTAGGAATTTGTATTCTACAGTTAAATTATAGTTTAATAACGATACCAGGAGGGGGATTGCCATTTCCTATTCAGGTAAACTTTCTGGAGGTGTTTACTTCAATGATGGTTTTAATTACAACAGGCACTCTATTTTCCTTTTTCACCGCAAAATTTCTTGTAAGAGAATAAGGATAAAATAGATAATAAATTTTTGCTCTTTTTAGTCCCGAATAATCAAATATAAATTGCTATATTTGCACCCAAATTTAAAAAGTATTTCCATGTTAATTTCAAAAGGAAAAGTATCTCAGGTAATCGGTCCAGTAGTGGATGTAAGTTTCGAAAATGGGGTAGAGTTACCAACTATTTTTGACGCATTAGAAGTAACAAAAAAAGATGGTACACGAGTTGTGCTTGAAGTTCAATCTCACGTTGGGGAAAATTCAATTAGAGCTATCTCAATGGATTCAACCGATGGTTTTACCAGAGGAATGGAAGTCGTTTCTACAGGTTCAGCGATAAAAATGCCTGTGGGGGAAAAAATTAAAGGCCGCCTTTTTAATGTTATTGGTGAAGCTATTGACGGCATAAATATAGTAAGTAACGAAGGAGGTATGCCAATCCATAGAGAGGCGCCGAAATTTGATCAATTATCAACAGCAACTGAAATACTATTAACGGGAATTAAAGTCATCGACTTAATTGAGCCGTATGCAAAAGGAGGAAAAATTGGTCTTTTTGGTGGTGCGGGCGTTGGAAAAACAGTATTGATTCAAGAACTCATTAATAATATAGCTAAGGGGCATGGTGGATTATCAGTTTTTGCTGGTGTAGGAGAACGAACACGAGAAGGAAATGACTTATTAAGGGAGATGTTGGAATCAGGTATTATTAAGTACGGGAAAGAGTTTATGCATTCAATGGAAGAAGGCGGATGGGACCTTACTAAAATTGATTTAGAGGAAATGAAGGAGTCAAAGGCCACGTTTGTTTTTGGTCAAATGAATGAGCCTCCCGGAGCACGTGCTCGGGTAGCGCTTTCCGGCCTTACTATTGCAGAATACTTTCGAGATGGCGATGGCCAAGGTCAAGGAAAAGACATTTTGTTTTTTGTTGATAATATCTTTAGGTTTACGCAAGCTGGATCTGAGGTTTCTGCGCTTTTAGGTAGAATGCCATCTGCCGTTGGGTATCAACCTACTTTGGCAACAGAGATGGGGCAAATGCAAGAGCGAATTACGTCAACAAAAAGTGGTTCAATTACCTCCGTTCAAGCTGTTTATGTTCCTGCAGATGATTTAACAGACCCTGCTCCAGCAAATACCTTTGCGCATCTTGATGCAACAACGGTATTGTCTAGAAAAATTGCGGAACTTGGCATCTATCCAGCTGTTGACCCATTAGATTCTACCTCTAGAATTCTTACCCCGGAAATTGTGGGTGACGAACATTATAATTGTGCACAACGCGTTAAATTAACCCTGCAGCGATATAAAGAATTACAAGATATTATCGCAATTCTTGGTATGGATGAATTATCCGAAGATGATAAACTAATCGTTCATAGAGCTAGAAGGGTTCAACGCTTTTTGTCGCAACCTTTTCACGTAGCAGAGCAATTTACGGGATTGCCAGGCGTTTTGGTTGATATCAATGATACCATTAAAGCATTTAATGATATACTAGATGGTAAATACGACCAATATCCTGAAGCAGCTTTTAATTTGAAAGGTGGAATACAGGACGTGATTGATGCAGGAGAAAAAATGATGGCTGAAGCCTAAATATTTACAGTGATGAAACTTGAAATAGTTACCCCAGAATCAATCATTTTTAAAGGAGAAGTCGTTTCTGTAACCCTGCCGGGTTTAAACGGGCAGTTCCAATTATTAAGTAATCACACCGCAATTATATCCGCATTAAAGTCAGGAGAAGTTAGAATTAAATTGTCAAATGAATCAGAAGACTTAGGACTCTTAAAAATTGATTCCGCGGATAAATCAATAGGCGTGTATGAGATAAAAGGAGGTATTCTTGAAATGTTAACTAATAAAGCTATTGTTCTTGCTGAATAAAAAGGCCCTCGATATTAATTATTCAAGGGGCGCACTGAATGCAAATTATTTTTTTACCGTGAATACTTTCCTTATTTTAGCAATAAATATATAGTGTCAATGTCGGCCTTAGACCATAATAATATTCCTAATCATATTGCAATCATAATGGATGGGAACGGACGTTGGGCAAAAGAACAAGGAAAGGATCGACTTTTTGGCCACGCTTCAGGAGTAGAGGCAGTCCGCGATACACTTAAAACAGCAAAAGAATTAGGCGTAAAATTTTTAACCCTTTATGCTTTTTCGACAGAAAATTGGTCAAGACCTCAAAAAGAAATTGATGGATTAATGAACCTGCTGATTGATGCAATAACCTCAGAGCTCGATAGTCTTGACAATAATGGCGTTCGCTTGGTGACGATTGGTGACATTAATGGGCTACCAGAAAACTGCAAGCTTAGCATGGAGAAAGCGATTGAAAAAACAAAAAACAATACAGGAATTACGCTTGTATTAGCAATAAACTATAGTGCTAGAATAGAGATTACCAGAGCGTTTCATTCTATTCTATTAAACAAAAAAAATATAAGCGTGGCACAAATAACACCAGAATTAATAGCGAATTATTTGTACACCAACGCTATTCCAGATCCAGAATTATTGATTAGAACGAGTGGAGAAAATCGCGTAAGTAATTTTATGCTTTGGCAGATTGCCTATACCGAATTTCATTTTACGAACATCTATTGGCCAGAATTTAGAAGGGAGCACTTACTTGCCGCCATTATTGATTATCAAAAAAGAGAGCGGCGATTTGGAAAAACTTCAGAACAAATAGTATAAAAAACATGAAAAGAATAAGTTTATTTTTTTTCTTAATAACGCAAATAATTTCCTTTGCTCAAACAGACCCCATTACTATTGGGGAATTGAGTTTTGACTATTCCTCTCCAGTTGAATATGAAATAGGACCAATTCGTGTTATTGGCGCGGATAATTTCGATCATCAAGGCATCAAACTTATCGCGGGTCTTAAACAAGGGCAAAACATAAAACTTCCAAGCGATCAAATCTCTAATGCAATACGAAAGCTTTGGGATGAAGGTCTTTTTTCAAACATCTCTATTTATGCCGAGAAAGAAGTTGCTGGCGTGATTTACCTTGTCATAGAGCTGACGACAAGACCAAAGCTTTCAAGGTTCAAGTTCACAGGAATATCGCGACGGGAAGCAGATAAAGTACGTGAAGAAATTTCATTGTTCTCTGGAAAAACCATAACTGAAAACTTAGTATTTCAAACAAAAAACAAAATTAAAGGCTATTTTAGGGATAAATCATTTTATGATGTATCAGTTGATATTAGCCGAATAAAAGACACCTTAATTAATGACTCTGAAATATTTTTAATTAACGTTGAGAAGGGGGTGAAAATTGGAATAAAACCGCTTGCTATTTCCGGAAACCAAAGTGTTCCAACATGGAAACTGAAGCTTGCTATGAAAGACACGAAACAGAAGTCGATACTGAGAATTATTAAGCGATCTAAATTCACCACATCAACCTATGAAAAAGATAAACTCGCTTTGCTAGCTAAGTTTAATGCTGTTGGTTTACGGGATGCTATGATAACCTTTGATACTGTTTATAAGGTTGATGATAAAAATCTTGCTATTAACATTGTTATTAATGAAGGGGAAAAGTACCTTTTTGGGGACATTGATTGGATCGGGAATTCAAAATATAGATCTAGCTTTTTAGATACGGTTTTAGGAATAAAAAACGGGGATGTTTTTAATAAAGATTTGCTCGATCAACGTCTTAAAGGGAATGGTGATGGGAGGGATATTTCTTCGCTTTATATGGATAAAGGGCATTTATTTTTCCAGGTAATTCCCGTAGAAACCAATGTGTCAAATAATAAAATCAGTTATCAAATTAGGATTATAGAGGGTAAAGAGGCCCGAATCGGGGAAATCACAATTCGGGGAAATAATAAAACAAATGACTATGTGATTTTACGCGAAATCAGGACCAAACCTGGTGACCTTTTTAATAAAGCTGATATTATAAGAACACAACGAGAACTTTCGCAATTAGGGTTTTTCAACGAGCAAGGCTTTCAGGTAAACCCTCTCCCAGACCCTGCAAAAGGAACTGTTGATATTGAGTATGTTGTTGAAGAAAAGTCTTCTGACCAAATTGAATTGTCAGGTGGCTACGGTGGTGCAGGGCCAACATCTTCCGGGCGAATTATCGGAACTCTGGGATTAACATTTAATAATTTTTCTACTAAAAATATTTTTAATAAATCTGCGTGGACCCCATTGCCTTCGGGGGACGGTCAGCGACTTTCTATTCGTGCTCAATCAAATGGGCGTTTTTACCAAGGGTATAATTTTTCATTTACTGAACCATGGTTAGGTGGCAAGAAAGCAAATTCCTTGTCGTTTTGGATAAATAATACCGCATTATCGTCAAATGGACTAATTCGATCAAATCCTGCTTATACTGGTTTATCAATTACTGGTGTAGGGTGCGGACTTCAACGAAGAAAGAAGTGGCCAGATGATTATTTTACTGCATACTATGACCTTAGCTATCAGTATTACGACGTTGTTAAAGATTTCCGATTTCCTTTATTCCCGCAAGGATACGCTAATGATATAGCGTTAAAATATATACTCCAGCGAAGTTCGGTGAGCGCGCCAATTTATCCTCAAAGCGGGTCTAATTTTACATTTACCGCTAAAGCCACGCTTCCTTATTCTGCCTTTTTACCAGATAAAGACTACAGCTCCTTATCTCCCAAAGACCGCTATCATTACCTAGAATACTATCGTTTTAAGTTTACGGGAGAATGGTATTTACCTCTTACACCAGATAAAAAATTAATTCTAATGCCAAGATTTGGTTTTGGTTATATCGGGGCCTATAACTTATCCAAAGGCGTGACACCTTTTGAAAGATACTCCGTTGGAGGAAGCGGATTATCAGGTGTAAATCAGTTAGGCGGGCGAGAAATCATCGCGTTAAGAGGCTATGAAGACCAGTCAGTTTCTTCTACTGGAGGAGATCCAATTGTAGCAAAATATACACTAGAACTTCGTTATCCTATTTCACTTAATCCTCAAGCGACTTTTTATGCATTAGCATTTTTAGAAGCGGGGAATTCTTATCCTACTTTTGAAAAATTTAACCCTTTCAATGTCAAAAGGACAGCAGGTGTTGGAATAAGAGTGTTCTTACCCATGTTTGGAATGTTAGGATTAGACTATGGCTTAGGCTTTGACCGCCTAGACAGTTGGTCAAGTGGCCTCGGAGGAACTTCGGATCAATCCATTCAGCAAAAAGGATTTAACCCAAAATTAAGCTTTACAATTGGTATGAATCTTGGCGAATTATGATAGAAATTGGCAATAATATCTTAACTTTGCCGTTCCGGAGCACCAAAAATAGTTTGAAATGAAAATAATATTATTTAGCATTTTGTTTTTATTTGGCATTGGCTTTGCTAAAGCGCAATCCTACGCATTTATAGATTCGGATTACATTCTCAAAAATATTCCAGAATATATTGAAGCAAAAGAAAAACTTGATAAGCTGTCTCTTAAATGGACAAAAGAAGTGGAGGATCGCTTTGCTTTTATAAAAACAAAGCGAGATAACTTTAACAAAGAAGAAGTCTTATTACCGAATGAAGAAAAAGAAAAAAGAAAAAGCGAAATTGAAAAATTAGATAAAGAAACAATAGAATTGCAAACGCAGTATTTTGGTGTTAACGGGGAATATTTTTTAAAAAGACAAGAGTTTATCCAGCCAATTCAAGATCGTGTGTTCAACGCAATGAAAAAAATTGCAAAAAGAGAGGGGTATGCTTTTGTATTTGACAAGTCTAACCAAAGTAATTTGGTTTACGCTGAAAAAGAGTACGACATTAGTAATACGGTGTTAGAGGAAATGGGAATAAGTAAAGAGTAATTAGTTAATTTATATATAGAAAAATGAAAAAAGTAGTCCTTGTTATCGCGTTAATGCTTGCCGCAATTAATGTAAATGCACAAATGAAGTTAGCTCACGTTAATTCACAACAGTTATTAGATACGATGCCTTCCCGTAAAGCCGCGATGGAGAAACTTAAGAAATTTGAACAAGATGGGTATAAAGAGCTTACTGAAATTCAAAAAGATTTAGAAGAGGCATACAAAAAATATGAGCAAAATAAAGTTTCTTGGTCTCCAGTTATTTTAAAAATCGAAGAGGAGAAAATAATGAAAAAGCAACAAGGACTTGAAGATAGGCAAACAGCACTTCAGCAGGAATTGCAAATATATAATCAGGAATTAAATAAGCCGATTTTAGAAATGGTTCAGAAATCAGTAGAAATTGTTTCAGATAGAAAAAAAATTAATTATGTAATCGACGAGTCTACTACGCTTTATTTTAAAGGTGGTATGGATATTACAGCAGAAGTTTTAATTGAATTATTACGTTTGGATGCCGAGTCAATGAAGAAATAATTTATTCAATCAATTTTTGAAGGGCAATCGTTGGTTGCCCTTTTTTTATGTAGTTTTGAGCTATGAAAAAGGTCCCAATTGGCGTTTTCGATTCTGGCTATGGCGGTCTAACCGTCTTGTCTGAATTATTAGAAAAACTACCTAGTTACGACTATATTTATTTTGGAGACAATGCAAGGGCACCATATGGAAATCGTTCTTTTGATGTGGTCTATTCTTATACGCTCGAAGCCGTGGAGTTTTTGTTTAGTCAAGGATGTGAACTAGTTATTATTGCATGTAATACAGCATCCGCGAAAGCCCTACGAACTATTCAGCAAAACGATTTAGTGCGTTTTGGGAGTCGAAAAAGAGTACTGGGTGTCATAAGGCCTTGTACGGAATTTATCAGCAGTATTACTTCAACTAATTGTGTAGGGGTTCTTGCTACTCAAGGCACGGTCAATTCAAATTCGTATGGTCTTGAGTTGAAAAAATTTGCTCCAAATGTTACTTTAGTTCAGCATGCATGTCCAATGTGGGTTTCCCTGATTGAAAACAACATGCATAATACGGATGCAGGAAAAATGATTATTAAAGAAGATATTTCAACATTATTATCAAAAAACAAGTCCATTGACACCCTAGTTTTAGCCTGTACGCATTACCCGGTTATTCAAAGCTATATTGAAGAAATCGCCGGAAAAGAAATCCAAGTACTCGCGCAAGGGCCCTTGGTTGCTGATAAATTAATTGACTATTTATCTCGACATACAGAGCTAGACAATACCCTTTCTAAGGATGGAACAGTTGTTTATTTTACTACTGAAAACAGTGACTTTTTTGATGAGGCAGCCTCTAAATTTATGAATAGGAATATACGTTCATCGCATATCGAACTCTAATTTTCTATAATATTATTAAGGTCTTGTTTTATTGTCTGACAAATTTGATCCAAGGGTAAGTCATTGGCATCGGTTCCAAAAGGATCTTCAATTTCTTCTGCAAGTACCTCCATGCTAACTAATGCGTAAAATACAAAGGCAGTGATAAGAACAGCCCAATAGTCAAAATGAAAAAACACAATGGGCAAGGTGATAACGTATAAAAAGATAAATTTCTTAATAAAGATACTGTATGAAAATGGAATTGGTGTGTTTTTAATACGTTGACAGCCCCCTAAAGAAGTGATTAGGCCATTTAAATTAACATCGATTTGGATAAGATCACCCTGGCTTAATTCTCCCTGCTTTTCTAATTCTCGTAATTTTATGTAAATTAATTTCATTACCTGTATCGGACTATTATCTTTCGAGGGGTCTTCATATTTTTGAAACACTAAATTATTTTTATTTGCCCTTAAATTATTTTTCGCATTGTAAATATAAAGGCTAAATAAACGCGCAATTTCCTTTTTATCTTCTTCATTATTAATTCGAGTTGTGATTTTCAAGAGTACACTTCGGCAGTCATTGACGATGGCACCCCATAGTTTTCTACCTTCCCACCAGCGATCATAGGCCCCATTTGTCCGAAAAAGCAGCAATAAGGACATCACAAATCCAATTAAAGAGTAGATGGCTGTTAACTCCTTAGTATAGTCACTTAATTGATCTTGATGTGCTTTAGTAAGAAGGTGCAACAACATAATAATTAAGGTGGCAAGCAAAGAAATAAAAATTAATTGCTTCCAAAGGATACGAATGGTGTCGCTTTTATTTAATGAAAATATTAGTTTAATCCAGTTTTTAGGATTGTAATTTATCATGTTAAGTAACTTAATTAGACAAAAGTAAATTTTTGTTACGACTCAGCTAAATATTTTTAGTAATTTCGATTGATAAAATAATAATAATGCAAATTACCCCAGAAATTCTTAAGCGCCTTGAATTATTAAATGACAAATATGCTGTATTGGGTCAAGATTTGTCGTCTTATTTGGATGGTCTGTTGTATGCTGAGGTAACTACTTACTGGGATTATATTGAACTTGAAACATTATTAAGCTTGCAGAAGCCCAAGACTAGTTTCCCCGACGAAAAAGTATTTATTATTTATCATCAAATTACGGAGCTATATTTCAAGATGGCACTCAATGAATTTGAGCAATTAGGTAAGAATTTAAAAATAGACGCCACATTCTTTGTGGATCGTGTTACTAGAATAAATAGATATTTCGAAGCTTTAATTAAGAGTTTCGAAATTATGGTAAGCGGAATGGAAAGGGACCAATTCTTAAAATTTAGAATGTCCTTGCTGCCAGCTAGTGGTTTCCAATCAGCACAATATCGTGAAATTGAGTTTTATAGTACCGATCTTATTAACTTACTTGCAAAAGATAAGAGAGAGGCTATGAAGATGGAAACAGATATCCATACGCTTTTCGATCACTTATACTGGAAAGAAGGCGCAACGGAGGAATTATCCGGAAAAGCAACACTTACCCTTACACAATTCGAACACAAGTATAAAGCTCGATTTATTGAAGTGGCGAATATGTGTAAAAGTAATAACCTCTGGCAGGTCTATTTACGGCTCCCTGAGGACGACAGAAAAAGTTCTTCCGTCATCAATGCCCTTCGTACAAATGATCTTAATGTTAATGTTAGTTGGCCTTTAGCGCATTACAAGTCAGCTGTTCGCTATCTTAATAAGGGAGAGACAGACATTACTGCAACTGGAGGAACGAATTGGCAAAAGTATTTGCCACCACGTTTTCAAAAGCGAATTTTTTATCCTGCCTTATGGAGTGCTGAGGAGATTGACAATTGGGGTAAGCATTGGGTGAACGAAATGTTAAGCTAATTAGTTTAATTCTTTAATGTAAACAGTTGAAAAATCTACAATACCTAAGGGATTTAGCTTAAAATTTCGCACTCTCAAATTGATTATGGCGACAAAGTCATCAATTAAAATTGGTAATATAATAGCCTCACTCCTTAGTATAGAATCGCAGCTATTAAATAGGCTTTGTCTTTTTTCTACGTTCCGTTCTATTGTAGCAGAATAATAGCATTGGTTATAGTATTCGGAGGATAAATAGGGAAAAATAGAAGTTTCAAATCCGGGTTGCCTACTTCGATTATAAAAAAGACTAAAATAACTTTCGGGATCAGGATAATCAGGCACCCATCCTACGCTCCAAATATCTATTTCATTTTTTGCAATAGCCTTTTCACGAGCAGCAAAGTCCCCAGTCAAAATTTCTACATTTATACCCAAGGTATTTCTCAATTCATCACAGATGTATTGCCCCCATTTTAAAGAAGCACTTTCTTTAGTTCCAGCGACAAACATTTTTAAGGGAGGAAAATTTGCCCCATTCTTGTAGCCAGCTTTTTCTAGCAGCTTTTTCGCTTTTTCAATATTGTATTCTCGCATAGGGATTAACGGGTTATTATAATAACTTGAAGTTGGCGCAAAGCCATGTAAAGCAGGGGAGCCATCACCATTTAAAATTGTATTGCATAATATATCTCGGTTTATTATGTAGTCGATAGCCATCCTAACGTTTATATTGCTTAGCGGCATTCTTGTTGTATTAAAACCTAAGTATGCCATACTCGTTCCAGGAGAAACTAACACCCGATGTGAAATTGTGCTGCCATTTTGGGCGTCTTGGAGACTCCCTAAAAGATAGTTTAATGATTCAGATGGAACTTCAAACACCACATCAATTTTCCTTTTTCTAAATAGATCAAATTCTGTTTTCTTATTATCTGAAACTTTTATTTTTAAAGCATTTAAATAGGGTAATTGGTTTCCATAGCTATCTTTTTTCCAATACTTAGGATTGTAATTAAGGATCAACAGTTTCTGATTTCTTTCACCATAGATAAATGGACCAGTTCCAATAGGGTGATTCACAATTTTTTTTCCATAGTAGTCAAATGCTACTTTGGAAAATATACCATAGCTTGCGCTAGTTAATAATTTTTGGAAATTCACGTAGGGCTCTTTCAAGGTTATTTCTATACAATAATCATTAATTATTTTGATGCCGGTAACCCCTTTACCAATCTGTTCGCTACTTTGTGAATAATGTTCTTCTCCCCCCATAATTTTCTCGCTTAAAATCTTGCCCGAATTATTGAGCGAATTATCAGAACAAGCAAAATCCAAACAGAATTTAACGTCAAAAGCGGTTAATTTATTAGGGCTCTTTGAAAAGCAAGGATCCTCATGAAAATAAACGTCTTCTCTCAAAAATAATTTTATCTTTTTGTTGTCGACGCTTATTTCGGTCCTTTTTGCAAGATGTCCAACTACTTCATTGGTAATCGGATCTAAGCGTAATAAGGGTTCAAATATCTGCGACCCCACCCGATGACTGTAAAGGTCTGTAGCAAATAATGGAAATAGATTGGTAATCTCCTGACTTGTATAAAAGCATAGCGTATCACCATAGCTTATATTTCCCTTGCCTTCTTTAGGCCGTAGCGTTTTATTTTTGCAGCTTGTAAAAACAAGCATTAAGTTAGTAATTATCAGAATGACAAGTGCCTTATTCATGTAGAACAACTAATCGAATACAAATAGGGGTCCCACTTTCTATTAATTGCAGGGTATAAATACCTTGAGCTAAATGAGAAACCTGAATAAAAGAAGCTTGATCTTCTGTGAGAACCACAGACCCTCTTGCATCATAGAGGTAAATTTTCTCGCCTTGCCTGTTAAAAGTCAGTAGTTGATTTACGGGATTCGGGTAAGCAATAAATTGGCCTTGCATTGATTCAGTTAA
>JBILCD010000101.1:0-8874 GCA_044353285.1 Crocinitomicaceae bacterium
TCTAATGATGTTGAGTGCTTGAAAAAAGTAAGGGATTTAATTTCTTATATTCCCCAAAATGCTTATGAAACAGCTCCTGTACCTAGTGTTATTGAATTCACTTCAGCTAAAACAAATCAGATAAAGGATATTTTACCGGAAAATGCTAATATGCCATATGACTGTAGAAAAATTATTGATTGTATTATTGATGATCTTTCCTTTAGAGAGGTGCATATTGATTTTGCCAAAAATATAGTCGTCGGATTTGGTCGCTTGGAAGGAAAGTCATTGGGTATTGTCGCGAATCAACCTGCTTCATTAGCTGGAGTTTTGGATATTGATGCTTCTAGAAAGGCCGCTCGCTTTGTTCGTTTTTGCGATTCATTTAATATCCCATTATTGGTTATTGAAGATGTTCCGGGTTTTCTTCCTGGAACTGATCAGGAATGGAATGGAATTATTACGCACGGTGCTAAATTGCTTTATGCATTTGCGGAAGCAACGGTGCCTAGAATTACTGTGATTACCCGAAAAGCGTATGGCGGTGCATACTGTGTAATGAATTCTAAAACCTTAGGTGCCGATTTAAATTTCGCTTGGCCAACGGCTGAAATTGCTGTTATGGGAGCAAAGGGAGCAGCCGAAATTATTTTCAAAAAAGAGATTTCTAGCGCCGATAATCCATCAGAAAAATGGTTGGAAAAGGAAGCGGAATATGCCGAATTATTTGCCAATCCCTACCGGGCGGCAGAGAGAGGGATAATTGATGAGGTTATCTTACCAGAGGAAACAAGGAGTAAGTTGATTGCTGGTTTTAAAATGCTTGAAAAGAAGGCGGAAAATTTACCTTATAAAAAACACGGGAATATCCCGCTTTAATAATAATAACTTGAAAATCATGAAAAAGTTAATAGAAGAATTTCCACAAAATATTAAAGATGCTATCCAAATTGGAAATGCGCATCATTTTACTAAGCCAACAACTGAGATAAAAAACATTATTATATGTGGTTTAGGTGGCTCTGGCATTGGTGCTAAGATTGTTCAGAATTGGACGCAAGGCGAAATTTCGATTCCAATTACCTGCGTTAATGAATATACCTTGCCTGCATTTGCCAATAAAAATACTTTGGTGATTGGTTGTTCGTATTCTGGAAATACGGAAGAAACGACGATGGCTATCGATGAAGCTCATGCCAAAGGGTGTCATATTATTGGTATTACAAGTGGTGGAAATCTGCAAGCATTTTGTGCGCAACATACGTATGATTGTATTATTGTACCAGGTGGAAATCCTCCACGGAGCGCCTTGGCATTTTCATTGGTTCAGTTATTAAATTACCTCGCGAAACAAGGATTCATTTCTTCGAATTGCATAGCATCGATATCAAAAGGGGCAGATACATTAGTGGCGGACATTGATTTTATTCAAGCAATCGGTCGAAAGTTGGCGGATTATTTATTTAATAAAGTTGGGGTGTATTATGCGGAGACAAAATATGAAGGTGTTATTGTGCGTGCTAGACAACAATTTAATGAAAACTCAAAGTATTTAGGGTGGCATCATGTTATTCCTGAAATGAACCATAATGAGCTCGTTGGTTGGGGTGGTGGAGATGAACGCTTTGCTCCTGTTTTCTTTAACACGACGGATATGCATCCGCGAAACAGCAAACGTTTTCAAATTTCTTTAGCCGCGATACAAAAGAAAACAGGAAGTGTATTTGTTATTGATGCGAAGGGGGATAGCATAATTGAACGTTCCTTGTATTTTATTCATATTGTCGATTGGGCATCTTTTTATCTTTGTGAACTTAATAAAGCAGATATTATGGATATTCAAATAATTGATTATTTAAAAGGCGAACTAGCTCAGTTTTAATGGGTAAAAGTGAGGTAATCATTCATCGACTAGGACTTATTGACTATAAGCAAGCCTGGGATTACCAAGAAAATTTATTCAAGGAAATAGTTGATTTAAAGATTAAAAATAGAAACGAAGATACGAGTATCTTGCCACAAAATCATTTGGTGTTTTGCGAACATCCTAATGTATATACCCTAGGCAAAAGCGGGAAAGAAGATCATTTGTTACTTGATAAGAAAGGCTTACTGGACAATGATGTTTCATTTTATAAAATCAATCGTGGCGGCGATATAACATATCATGGTCCAGGTCAATTGGTTGTATACCCGATTTTTGACCTTGAACAGTTCTTTACTGATATTCATAAGTATATGCGACTGTTAGAAGAAGCTGTAATTATTACCTTGCAAGAATATGGTATTATCGCACAACGAATGGATGGACAAACGGGTGTTTGGTTAGGTGTGGGTTCTATTCAGGCTAGAAAAATTTGCGCGATGGGCGTTAAAAGCTCTAGATGGGTAACCATGCATGGTTTGGGGTTTAATGTAAATTCGGACTTACGGTATTTTGATCATATAATTCCTTGCGGGATTAGTGATAAATCGGTTACTTCAATGGCAAATGAATTGGGCGAAGAGGTGGATATGAAAGAGTTATCGAATAAACTTTTAGTCAATTTGGCGAACTTATTTGAATTTACTTATTAAGCAAGATGATGAAAAAGTTAGTTGTCTTAATCCTGAAAAAAACCGGCATAGTACTTTTTTATACCGTGCTCTTATTAAATTTATTTATTTTATTTTCAGGGAAAACATATTTGTATGAAGGCATATTTCAAACCTATCTTCAAGGACGTTCTTCCCCGGGAATTTATGACCTCCCCAATTTCCATAAGCGTAAAATTAGCCAAAGCGCCTCCCCAATTCCATGGGCTATAAACACCGGAAACGATGCAATCTGCCTTTCTAAATCAGAAGAAGAATATCATCAGCAATTCGACAGTAAGGCTTTTATCATCTTGCAGAATGATACTATTATCTATGAGAAATATTGGGACGAGCACAGCATAGGCAAAGTATCAAACTCCTTTTCAATGTCAAAATCAATTGTCAGTTTACTTATTGGTATTGCATTAGAAGAGAAAAAAATTAAAAATCTTGGTGAGCCTGTATGGCATTATCTCCCTTCCTTCAAGGAATACGGACGAAAATCAATTACACTAAGACACCTATTATCGATGTCTTCCGGTTTTGAATGGAATGAAAGCGGATCTAATCCCTTGTCGGAAAATGCTGAGGCATATTATACGGATGATTTATATGGTTTAATGATGCGGCAACGCGTTGCTGAGGATCCTGGTAAAGCGTTTATTTATCAAAGTGGCAATACGCAGGTACTTGGCCATGTGCTAGAAAAGGCTACGGGGGTTTCTTTATCAAATTATGCAGCATCAAAGCTTTGGGGTCCCTTGGGTGCAGAAAATCCTGCTTATTGGAGTTTGGATAAAGAAAATGGCAACGAAAAATCATTTTGTTGTTATTATGCAACGGCTCGGGACTTTGCTCGGATAGGTTCTTTGTTAGTAAATAAGGGGGTTTTTTCGGGAAAGAGAATTGTAAGTGAGTCTTATATGGATGAGGTTGTAAAATGGGGAGATTTAATAACGAAGGAAGGAATAAAGAATCAGCGTTATGGATTGCATTTTTGGGCTTATAAAAACGGATCAGAATGGGTTTATTATTGTATCGGATTTAAAGGCCAGTTTATCATTACGATTCCTTCTCGAAAGATTGTAATCGTGCGTATTGGAAATGTTCGAGATAGGGATGTTAGCGCAACAGATGTTTCTCTTTCCAATATAGGAATGACTAAGCAAAACTTAGTTTCTCAAATTGGGCACCCACGTGATTTGTTTGTGTATTTAAAAATGGTAAATAGGATGTTAAATCAAAAAAGCCAAAAGCGATGAAAGAAGGCATTTTAGGCCCAAAAGTGGAAGGTATTGAGGTACTCATACTTCTTGACAATGAAATTAATGCTGAGTATAATGTCTATCTATGGAATCGCAGAGAGGTCATTATTGAAGGGGTTATCATTACCAGTAACGGTTTTGGCGAACACCCAAGTACTGGAGAAAAGATAAAAACGGCTACTTTAAGGCATAGTTTAGAGGTTTTGCTTCCTAATGAAGTGGCAAAAATAGAAGCGATTATGCCGGACGTCTTCGGTCTTTATAATGAATATTGGGTGAGTTTCTGGGTGGATGAGGTCTTATATGACAAGCAATTTTTGTTTCCTCCGGAATCTATTATTCTTTGCAATTTTAACTACATGGAAGCGTTTCAAAAAAAGGGCTTGTTAGCACAATAATTAGTTCACTAGCGCTAAAATTTCTTTGATACTCATCACGCCGCTTTTTCGCCAGACAATCTCCCCAGATTGAAATAAAATAAGTGTTGGGACACTCCTTATCTTGAATTGATTTGTAATTTCTAGGTTTTTATCCACGTCTATTTTTACTATGCTGAGCGTATCCTTTCGTTGTATTTTTACCTCGTCTAATATTGGAATCATAGTTCGGCAAGGCTTGCACCATGTGCCGTAAAACTCTACTAGGGTTGGAGTGCTTGAACAAATAATCTTTTGAAATTTACCCATGTTGTTACCATAAAAAAAGCCAGCAGATCTGCTAGCCTTTTTTATACTTATGCGTTAAACCTTATTGCTTATCATAGATAGCCATGCACGTTCCCTGCCCACCGATTAGCGGAGTGGTGTTGTCATAGTTATAGGTAATTTGAATCTGTGTTCCTGTCGAATTCATAGTTCCTGTTCCTGAAAAGTTGATGTCACCTAGGGTGATATTTATTGTTTGAAGTGGAATGCTTACACTTGCTCCATTGATGGTTCCACTGGCTGTTCCTCCAACCAAATTAAAGAAGTTATCAATATCAATAGCATTTGCTGTAGCTCCAGTTATAATGGTAGGATCCGTTGCTAATGGAAAAGCAGTTGCTCCACAGGTTGAACTCACTACCCATGTAGGGCTAGTCCAGTTGTCAGCACCGATAACTACATTAACAGTTCTTTTTGCTGTTGTTGTACCATTTGCATTGGTAGCTGAGTAATTTACAAAATAGGTGCCTACTGTTGTTACGTCAACTTGATTAGTTGTTGTAACAGTTACGGCAGAACCATCTTTATTTACAGCGGTTGCTCCAGCATCGGTGTAAGTAGCACCAACATTAATCGTTACTGTAGGTGCTCCATTCAAGGTGATATAAGGTTTGTACAAACAAGATCCATCGTCTTTTTTTGCGATAGAATTGTAATTTGAAGCTGAGGCATCAGTGCATCCTTTTTTCTTGCAAGATCCTAGAGTTAACGCCATCATAACGATAGCTAAGATTAAGTATGTGTTTTTCATAGTTTTTATTTTTATCAAAGATATAACTAATTTTTTAAAAAATAAAGTAAAAAAAAAACGGCTTTAAACCGTTTTTTTTTTGCTTTAATCATTCTTGGATGACGAGTTCAATAGGTGTACCCTTTACTAACAGGGCTTTAATTTTCGCTTCTAATTCCTCAGCTAATTCTGGGTTGTCCAATAAAATCGATTTAATTGAATCTCGACCTTGACCTAAGCGAGTTTCTCCATAGGAGAACCAGGATCCGCTTTTCTTTAAAACATTTAGTTCAACACCTAGATCAATTATTTCTCCAATTTTCGAGATGCCTGTTCCATAAAGGATGTCAAACTCTGCTTTTCTAAATGGTGGAGCCACCTTGTTTTTTACGACTTTAACTTTTACACGATTACCTACAATTTCTTCACCATCTTTCAATTGTGTTGATCTTCTGATGTCTAATCTAATAGATGAATAGAATTTTAAGGCATTTCCACCGGTAGTAGTTTCAGGATTTCCAAACATAACACCTATTTTATCACGTAATTGATTGATAAAAATGCAACATGTTCCTGCCTTGTTGATGGAGCCAGTTAATTTTCTTAGTGCTTTGGACATTAATCTTGCTTGTAAACCCATTTGTGAGTCTCCCATTTCTCCTTCAATTTCCGCTTTAGGTGTTAATGCCGCTACAGAGTCGATTACAATTAGGTCAATTGCACCTGATCTGATTAGGTTATCAGCAATTTCTAATGCTTGTTCGCCATTATCAGGTTGTGATATTAATAAGTTAGCGATGTCTACCCCTAGATTCTTAGCATAAAATTGATCGAATGCATGTTCTGCATCAATAAATGCAGCTATTCCGCCTTGTTTTTGTACTTCTGCTATCGCATGAATTGCTAAGGTTGTTTTTCCAGAAGATTCCGGCCCATAAATTTCCACCACTCTGCCTTTTGGGTAACCATTAATGCCTAATGCTAAATCTAATGTTAATGAACCCGTAGGTATTACATCAACTTTCTCTACTGGTGCATCACCAAGTTTCATAACGGATCCCTTTCCGTATGCTTTATCTAATTTTTCCATTGTTAATTGAAGCGCTTTAAGCTTTTCTTCATTTATTTCTTTTTTTGCCATTTTTTTAAGTGTTTAGTTTTTTAATTTTTGTCAAAGGTAATCGCTATAGGTCGTAAACTATTTACGAGCTATTTAATATTAAATAATTCTATAATTTCTTTGCTATGTTCTTTGGTGTTTGGTTTTGCAATGATTGAAACAATTTCGCCTAATTCATTTGCTAAAAAGGTTGTTCTGTGGATACCATCGTAGGTTTTTCCCATGAATTTTTTTTCTCCCCAAACTCCAAAAGCATTGATTATTTCTTTATCGGTATCCGCAATTAAGGGAAAAGGCAAATCATATTTTTTTGTAAATTTAGCATGAGAACTAGATGAATCTGCACTTACACCGATGATCCGTATATTTTTTTCAAGTAGCAGTTCATAATTATCTCTAATGTTGCAAGCTTGTGCTGTACAGCCAGGCGTATCATCTTTTGGATAAAAATAAATAACTGTTTTTTTCCCTTTATGGTCAGCCAAATGTATTGTTTCTCCTAATTGATCTAGGCCATTTACCTTAGGTATTTGATTTCCGATTTCTATCATTTGCTTAAAAATTAATCGATTAATTGACGTTTAATTAATCAAAACTAATCATTATTTTCTTTCAATCAATTATTTCACTCTTTTTTTTAAAAAAATTGGCAATTATTTTTTTTACCTTGTCTGAAAAGTTCTTTTATCGGATTAATATTCTGACTCTTCTTCCACTGCCATAGGGCTTAGGTTGGTAATTAAATCATCATATCTTTGCTTCAGTTTTTTCTTTTCAACCATAAGTTGGGTATTTTTAGCCATTTCAGCCTCAGCAATTTCACTTTCAAGAACACTTGATTTTTCAGTATAATTATCAATGGTATATTTTACAGCACGTGACAACCACATTTTTGTAAACTCATTACCAACATCATTTAAATAGCTAAAGACCGCTAATGATTTCTCTTGTAGATCAATCTCTTGTCTAGTAATAAACAAGGTATATGAAACCATTGCATTTAATTCATCTTCACCCTTAGGTTTATCAATTAAATTAAGGTTTTCTAAAAATGTATAATCTTCACGTGTGCCATAATTCCCCAAAATATCAGCGGCTTTTATGGTGAGTTTTGGATTATTGATTTTAATCAATTTTCTTGCTTGTATTAGGCCTTCTGTTGAATCAAGTCCAACCAGTTTTTCTACGGCTGTTGAAATTACGCTATATGATTGATCATTGGAAATAATGTTTTTGCACAGGTTAATTAGCATTGTTTTATCGGAGGCGCTAATGTTTTTAATCGCAATTGAACGAACGCTTGATTTAGGATCCTTCAGCGCTACATTTTTAAGTATGTTTACGGCATCATCAGATAGTGTTTTATTGGCAGCGGTGTATACTTCTATTGCTTTCGTTCTAATACCCCAATGTTTATCACTCATTGCATCAAAAATTAATTTATCAGTTGCGCTTGTTTTTCTTTTTGAGGCACGATTTAAAGCTGTTAATCTTGCTTTATATCTTTCGGAATGATAGTATTGGTGTACAAATTGATTAATGGGTTTATCCTCATAATATTTTCCTAAGAGCATTTGGTCTTCATCAAACAACATATTTTGCAGTTCACCTTTAATTTCAAAGGTGAATGATTGCTCCAAACTATCGATGATTATTTTCTCGGATCTTTTACCATTAGCATCCCAAATGGCTATTTTTACAGGGATTATAAAAACAGGAAAATTAGGTGTCTTCTGTTTCTGCATAATATGGAGTGTTACTGTATTATTTTCCATATCGATGGTTTGATTCGTATGAACAATCGCATGTCCTTTGGATAAAAACCATTGGTCAAAAAACCAATTTAAGTCTTCTCCAGAAACCTCTTCAAAGGCAAGCCTTAGGTGATGAACTTCTGCAGTTTTATATTTATTTGAAACTAAATAATTATTAAGTCCCTTAAAAAAGGCATCATCACCTAAATAAGATCTGAGCATGTGTAAGATTCGCCCTCCTTTATTATAGGAATGACCATCAAACATTTCTTCTTTATCATCATGTCCAAACCAAATTAAATTATGGTACCCTTGATACATGGCAGCTTCAAAATAGCCTTTTGCTTCGCTCTCTGCTTGATAATCTGCTTCATCAAGACCATAGCGATATTCATCCCACAAGTATTGTGCATAATTAGCAAAGGATTCATTGAGGGGTAAGTTTGCCCATGATTCGCAGGTAACCAAATCGCCAAACCAATGATGAAACAATTCATGCGCTATAGTAGATTGATCGTTATTATCTAATAATTCACGGTCTGTTTTATAAACGTAATCGCCAAAAATGACCGCTCCTGTATTTTCCATTGCACCTGAAACATAATCTCGAACCACGATTTGAGAATACTTATCCCAAGGGTAGTCCACCCCTAAACGTTCTGAAAAATACTTAATCATGGCTGGTGTTTCTCCAAAAATAGCGCGAGCATCTTTTTCAAAAGAAGGCTCTACAATATAGTTA
>JBILCD010000102.1:0-8849 GCA_044353285.1 Crocinitomicaceae bacterium
TCAACTCCAATGGTGAGAATGAACTTCTCGAATGCTTCTATTTCAGAGAATAACACGATTAATACATTTAATGTAAGCCCAAATCCTGCTAATGGAAATGCGACAATCGAGTTAACTGGAAACAGTGCTGCTGAAGTTGCTATTTCTATCATTGATTTAACTGGAAAAGAAGTATACAACACCGCATTAAATGCATTAAACGGTGCTGCTAGTATTTCTGTTGATACACAGAAATTTGGTAATGGCCTTTACATGGTTACAGTAAGCTCAAATGGTTCTGCTGTCACTAAAAAGTTGGTCGTAAAAAACTAATCATCTTCAGTTGATTAAAAAAAAGGGGCCTCGGTCCCTTTTTTTTTTTGTATCTTTAACTAATAAATTAATAACAATTTGACTGGTCTTAATTATTCCATAATAATACATAAGCCCTTAAAGGGTTTTTAAAGTTGGATTTAATCCAACGAAAAACATTATGAAAAACTACATTTTTTAGCCGGAATAATTAAAATCCAACTTTTTTAAATGTCCATTCTTTTAACAGGTGTAACCGGTTTTCTTGGTAAAGTACTCTTATGGAAAATTCTTGACGAAAACCAATACGACAAAATTTTTGTATTCATTAGAACTAAAAAAGGTGTAAGCCCACAAGAACGATTAGAAAAAATTGCAATGGGTCGTGATTGCAGTAAAATTCATATATTACCATTTGATCTGTCAGAATTGAAAGAAGACAGTTTTTCTGACGATTTTTTTGATTCTGTTCAGTATGTTATACATTCAGCAGCAAGTGTTTCTTTCAATAATCCCTTTTTAAAGGAGTATCAAGAAAACGTAACTAACACATTAAATTTATTCAATTCTGTGGTTGTAAATTGCAAAGACTTAAAGTCTTTTATTCATATTTCAACAGCATTTGTTCAACCTCGAGATGAAAAGAATCTTCTAAATAATAAAACAAATGAAATAATTGAAACAAATGATCACCATTTAGATAACTATACTCAAACAAAAAATATATGTGAGCACGTTTTAATTAGAGAGTGCGCGCAAAAAAAGATCGTATTAAAAATAATCCGCCCGAGTATAATTGGTCCTAGTATGAATTTTCCATTCAATGGTTTTATAGACAACTACATGGCATCAACTGGTGCTATAATTTTGTACAAGCAAGGTATTTTTAAAATAATCAGTAATCGAACTACTGCTAATATTATACCCGTAGATATTGTTGTGGATTGTATATTATTTGTAATTAAAAATAATCCCAAAGATCAAATCATTCCATGTGTTTCGCCGTTTAATATTGTTGCCAACGATTCGAAAGAATATCTGAGCAACAGTTTCATCGTAAATCACAAATTCTACAAATTAACCAGCGCAATAGTTGATAGAAGTAAAATTCTACTTTATTCCTTAAAGGATAAACGTAAATCAAAACAACTAATGAATACTTTAGATCGCCTAATAAATTCCTACCCTTTACATACTTACACCTTTAACAATTCCATTTACCAAGTTAATATTGATAAAAATCAATATATCTCAACATCATTTTTTCCAGGCATTGATGCATTTATGAAGGAAGAAAAATTAAAAAAGGTAAAACTTTAACTGGTTAGATTAAACATTGAAGAGCCTTTCCATCAGGGAGGACTTTTTTTTTATATTATTTGGTCGAAATTCTCAACAACATGTGGCCAATTAGGCGTAATTCCAGGACGAACCAATTGGATCGTTTTGAAACCAGAAGCGTCGGCTGCGATTAATTCTTCAGGAACATCAGAGAGGAATAATATCAAGTGCGGATCCAATTTTTGAAGCTCAGCGATTCGTACATAAGTAGCAGGGTCGCGTTTAGCACCCACTTGAGTATCGTAGTAAGCATTGAAATAAGGGCACAGATCACCTGCTTCTGAAAATCCAAAAATAAGTTTTTGCGCTTGAACCGAACCCGAAGAAAATACTGCCAAAGAAATCCCAGCGTCGTTCCATTTCCTCAAATTAGGTTCTACATCAGAGTAAACATGACCACGAATCTCACCAGTCAAGTACGCTTTTTCCCATACCAAACCTTGAAAATTCTTGAGCGGTGTGATTTTACGATCTTCAACAGACCATTGAATCAATGTTTCAATCAGAGTTTGCTTATCAAGAATCGAGATACCCTCTTGAGATTGAAGATGATGTTGAGTTTCCGATAAAATCGATTTGAATGAATCCGAATCATCATCCAACCATTCTAAGGCATGCTGACGAAAATACGGGAACAAGACATCTAATACAAAAGAGATAGAAGTGGTTGTGCCTTCAATATCAGTAACAATACAACGAATTCCGCTTAAGTCATTCATCACAAATACCGTTGATCGATACCGGAACCCGTATAATTGGGAATCCAGCCCGTTTGGTCAATAAAAATCCGAATAGCTTTCACGAAAGGATTTTGCTCCCCAGCATCAAACCAATGCTTGGTTCCTGCCGGAACGCTAATCAGGTCTCCCCTTTCACAAAGCAAATAGAAAACAGGTTCTTTATCCAAGTTAAACCAGAATTTACCCGATCCATCGACAAAAAAACGAATTTCATCCTCGCTGTGGGTATGTTCGGCTAAAAATTTATTTCGAATAGCGACGTAATTTTCCGTTAAGGCATTAATTGAAATAACATCAGCCGTCAAGTAGCCATTCGATTCCATAAAAGGCGCTAAGTCCTTCTGGTATGCGGCGATTATTTCTTCTGTGCTAGCGTCATCATTAAAAACATGGTCGCACGTCCATTGGTCGAAAAAAATCCCCCTATCATTCATAAACGCACGAATTACCTGGGCATCGACCGAGTTAAAATTTTCATCAGGAATTGACAATAGCGCCATTATTTTTATTTAGTCAAGATTAACCATTCACATTGACAAAGATAATCGAAGGATTCGAGGTGTCGTTTAGCGTCAAATAAATTTTCTCCCCAAGCATAAAAACCATGTTTTCGGATCATGAAAACACCATGAACCAATTCCGTTTTACGATACCTTAGTTCATGCATAAAAAAAGTCATATCCTGAGCATTCTCAAAAACTGGAATCTGAATAAGACCTTCATGAGTATCAACGCCTTTGAATCCCTTTTGCATTTCATAACCAGAAAAACTTAAGTGATTTGCTTTATGGCAAGAAGTTAAGGCAATTGGGTAGACGGCGTGGCTATGTAAAACAACCTTCGAATCGGGAAAGAGATCATACAAAACAACATGAATACCTGATTCAGCAGAAGGTTTCACCCCTTGATATTGTAGAGTTGGAACACCGTTTTGATCCAAGGAAATAAAGTCATCCTCACAAATTTGGCTTTTATCAATCCCTGAGCGCGTCACCCAAATTTGGTCTGAAGCATCTTTAAACGAATAATTAGTAGAAGTGCCTGGCGAATGGCCTTTATCGTGGAGTTGACGGATACATATCGTTAAATCGGCCTTCATTTATAACTTTGCGAGCGCTTCCTTAGTAAATACGGCGATAAGTTTACCGTCGGCTTTTCCAGCTAACTTAGCAGAAAGAAATCCCATCACTTTGCCAATATCTTGTAATCCTTTTGCGCCAGTAGATGCGATGGCACTATCAACTTCTTTTTTCACCTCATCATCACTCAGCATTTTAGGCAGGTATTCTTCTATCACCTTCGCTTGTACGAGTTCATCATGAGCGAGATCCTCTCTATTCTGATTGATATATAAATCGTAGGTTTCCATGCGCTGCTTATACAGCTTGAGGCATATTTTAATGGTAAGTTCATCACTAACTTCGGTACCACCACCAGAAGTAGCTTCCATTAAAATTTTAGATTTAATATCCCGTAATGCTGACAAACGATCTTTATCACGGGCTAGCATGGCGCTTTTTATCGCATCATTAATATCCGTTGCTAAACTCATTTAATCAACATTATCATGAAGGAAATTATTATTACGCAAACCTGAGCCAGCGTCATCATCAGACAATCCGAATCTAGAAATTGGATTTTCATTGCTTGGCGTATCTAAATTCACCTGAATATTTCGTCGAACAAAAGCAGGTTCATTTTCAAATTCCGCAATACCCTCAGCTCTTTTCAATTTATTTGTATAAGCATGAATTTTAGCATTACGTTCATCTGTTTTTTGTTGTTGTTCTTCTGGGGAAAGCACCGATTGAGTTCTTGATGTGTTCCAACTTGTTTCGCCATCATCTTCTAAGATATGACGAACTATTTCAGGGTTTTCAATTTGAGAAGATCCAACAGGAGAACCTTCACTACTTTCAGACAAGTCATTAAAGACAAGCGGAGCATCAAGAATGTTATCATTTCCACTGTCGTTATAAGGAAGGTCAAGGTTTACAGAATTCTCTTGCTCACTTAGCGCATTTTCAGTATAATCGTCATCCGAGTATTGTTCAGAATCAAATAAATCAAAAGAAACAGGTGAAGAATCCGTAGATTCGAGAACAGGAGTAGTTATTTCTTCCTCCTTTCCAAAAGATACGGATGGAGAAACTTCTTCCACAATTTGAGAATCGATAATTGTATCACTACCTTTTAAAAATGGCTCTTTTGCAAGCACATCGCTCATATTTTCAATTGGTTCATTTTCAATTGGTGAGGACATTATGCTGGTTATTTCTTTTTTCGAATCATCGCCCAATGAAACAATTGTACGTTCAGGTAAAGCTTCAAAACCGGTGTAAGGAATTGATGCAAACCCTGTAGCAATTAGCGTAATACTAATTTTACTTCCCAAACTAGCATCATAACCATGCCCCCAAATAACATCAGCATTTGCACCAGCGGCATCTTGAATATAATCTGTAATGCTTGTAATTTCATCCATCATCACCTCCATATCTCCGTAGGTGATATTCAACAAGACGTATTTAGCTCCGTTTATGTCATTTTCATTTAAAAGCGGCGAATTCAGAGAAGCTTGAACAGCATCAACAGCACGGTTTTCTCCTTCAGCCGAGGCACTACTCATAATGGCGTGACCACTATTTCGTAGAACTGTATTCACGTCATTAAAATCGACATTAACTAAACCAGTAACAGAAATAACCTCAGCAATTCCTTTCGCTGCGACCGTTAAAATATTATCTGCTTCAGCAAATGCTTTTGTCAGCGACATATTTTTTCCGAACTCCCTTAATTTCTCATTATTAATAATCAAGAGTGTGTCTACATTTTGGCGCATTTTCTCCAAGCCTTCTTCCGCTTGCAGTCTACGCTTTCTACCCTCAAAATCAAATGGAATAGTTACGATACCAACTGTAAGAATACCAAGGTCCTTGGCAACTTGGGCAATAACTGGGGCTGCACCAGTTCCGGTTCCCCCACCCATTCCTGCGGTAACGAATAACATTTTGGTATTTCTAGAAAGCACTTCTCGTAATTCCTCAATATTTTCTATTGCTGCATTCATCCCAACTTCAGGCATCATTCCAGCTCCACGACCTTCTGTAAGATTGAGTCCAAGTTGGATTTTATTAGGAACAGGAGAAATATCGAGTGCTTGTCGGTCTGTATTACAAACGATAAAGTCAACTCCTACGATTCCTTGGTTAAACATGTGGTTAACAGCATTACTACCACCACCACCAACTCCAATTACTTTTATAATTGAGGACATTTCTTTTGGTATATCAAATTCTATCATAACTTAGGTTAATTTATTATTCATCTTCCAGCAAACGCGGAAATTTATTTAAAATCTTATTAAAGAAACTTTCTTTTAATTTGGGGTCATTGTGCGTTATTGGTTTTATTCCTTGATGCGCATCATCAGTTGCAGTGTCATTCATTTCCATTCTTTCGAAACCCTTTAAAACAAGTCCAATACCCGTTGAGAACATTGGGCTAGCCAAATTTTCCAATTGATTTGTACTTGCGAGATGCTCGGTAGGGTATCCAATTCGTGTATCGAAACCCGTAGTATATTCGAACAATTGAGTCAGGTGTTTCATTTGCGAACCTCCTCCAGTAAGGACAATTCCTGCTAGGACTTTTTTACTATATCCTGAATTTTCAATTTCATAATGCACCAATTCTATGATGTCTTCCATTCGAGACTGAATAATTTTAGCCAAATTTTTCAGGGTAATTTCTTTCGGGTCTTTTCCTCTAAATCCTGGTATGCATACCACTTCGTGCTCTTTACTTTCTGATGCGAAAGCACTTCCAAAGCGCACTTTCAAGTTTTCGGCATGACGTCGAATTATTTTGCATCCTTCTTTAATGTCATCAGTTATCACATTACCACCGAAAGGAATAACCGCTGTATGACGAATTATACCTTCGTAAAATATTGCTACATCGGTAGTTCCTCCACCGATATCTACGAGCACAACCCCTTCATCTTTTTCTTCTTGACTTAATACCGCATCTGCAGAAGCAATTGGCTCTAGAATGATCCCTTTAATATTTAGGCCAGCATGTTCAATACATCTTCGTATATTTTGGACATTCGCTACATGACCTGTGATAATATGAAAATTAGCTTCGAGTCTTACTCCAGCCATTCCAATAGGATCTTTTATACCTTGTTGATTATCCACGATATATTCTTGGGGTAATACGTCAATGATTTCTTCCCCTGGATTAATCACTAACTTATACATATCTTTCACAAGCGCATTAATATCCTCTTGACAAATTTCATTTTCGGAATTATTACGCGTATAAATTCCTCGATGCTGCAAACTTTTAATGTGCTGACCAGCGATCCCGACATTAACATTTTTTATAATCAAATCACCTTCTACCCTAGACTGAGTTTCTTGGATAGCCAATTTTATAGATTCGATCGTTTGCTTAATATTTGAAACCACACCGCTCATCACGCCTAATGATTCGCTTTTTCCCATGGATAAAATTTCAATTTTTCCATGCTCATTTTTCTTTCCAACGAAGCACGCAATTTTTGTAGTCCCAATATCCAAGCCTACAACAATCTTTGTCCGCTTCACCTTGTTTTCCGAATGGTTATTTCCTTCCAACGATTTGTCCATCATATTTAACTATTATCGTATTATATTTATCCCAACCTTCGTAAGGCATTCCTTGCTTATAAAAAATCTTCAAACGATTAAACTTATCATTGACTTCCTCGTCAGAAAATGCTGAGCCAAATAATATAGTTTGCTTGCCAACAATAGGAATTAGAATGAAATCTCCGTTCTTTTCCAGGTAAACTTGACCAATCAAAGCTTTAAAAAATGAATCATTACAAACGTAATTGGAAATTCGATAGATATCATCTATTTTTCGAATACTTTTCAAAGAATCATTGTTAATAATTTCTTTTACGGAAACTTTTGAAAGATTTTCAGTAATCTCGCCCGAAATTATTAATACACGAGCAGTATGTAAATGAGTTCGATTAATGGTAAACCCTTCATCATCTAAATAAAATGAATTTTGAGACACCGGGTAAATTCTAGCAATTGGACGTCTGAGTTCCACGTTAATATCCCAAGTATTCCCAATATTTTTAAAGACTTTCACTTTTTTTATTTCATCCATGGCTCTTATGAAAGCTTCTATTTTTTTTATATCAATCTTATCAACAGCAATTCCGACCTTATAGAGTTTTTTTAATTCTAATCTTTCCATTAATTCCTTTTCATTAAGAAAAGCATTTTCACCTTCGACATGAATAGAAATGTTTGGTTTTTGCGCAATTTGAGATTCATTTTGATTCTTAGCAAGAATCAGTATTGCGACAAGTGCAATTCCTAAGACCACCCAAAAAACTATTACTAATGCCTTTTTCATCATAGCTGTTCTAAATTGGTCAATAATAAATTTTTAATAGGCGCAACGAGTCGATCAATATCTCCGGCTCCAATCGTCACAAAGACCCCATCATTAAATACTTTCAAGTGGTCAAGCACCTCCTCATTCGACATTAATTTCTTATTACTATGATTCATTAAATTCAGCACGTATTCAGAGGTAACACCTTGCATCGGCAATTCTCTTGCAGCATAAATCGGCAGTAGAATTACCTCATCAAGCGCCGACAATGACCTAGCAAATTCATCCGCAAAATCGTTTGTTCGAGAGTACAAGTGAGGTTGAAATAGCCCCGTAATTTTTTTATTTGGGTAACGCATTCTGATCGAAGTAATCAGCGCGTCAATTTCAGTAGGATGGTGAGCATAGTCGTCGATAAAAATAATTTTTTCTGTTTTGATTATTGTTTCAAACCTTCTTTTAAGCCCTAGAAAAGTCTTTAGACCTTCGATTATAAAATGTTGCGGAGTACCTAATTCGGTAAGAAGCGCGATACAAGCAAGTGCATTTTCAGCATTATGTATACCTGGCAATCCTAACTCTACTTTGGTCCAAACCGTATTTTTCAAGCGGACATCACAAAAAGCCACATCATTTTCATAATACAAATTAGTAATAGCATAATCGGCAGTATCAGAAAACAAAGCATAGGTAATTTTCTTTGCCTTAGCTGGCAAGTCGATCCCTTCCTTTATAACGAGCAAGCCATCAGCATTAATTTTCATAGCGAACTCCTGAAACCCAGCTATGAATGATTCTTTAGAGCCATAAATATCTAAATGATCGGGGTCACAGGAAGTGATAATGGCAGCAAACGGTGTCAATTGTAGAAATGAACGGTCAAACTCATCCGCTTCAACCACGACAAATTCAGCATCGTTTTGAAGTACTAAATTCGAATTAAAATTGGTAGCAATCGCGCCTAGAAAAGCAGTTAATTTTGTAGTAGAGCAACTTAAAATATATGCAAGAAGCGAGCTTGTTGTTGATTTACCATGAGTTCCAGCTACGCACAAACAGTCAGACGTTTGAGAA
>JBILCD010000015.1:0-22986 GCA_044353285.1 Crocinitomicaceae bacterium
AATAAAATCTCCATGTGCTTTTAAAAGGATTGGGAAAATAATGGCGTGAAAAACGATGTTGTCTTTGCCAATAAAATGGATCAATTTTCTGTCTTTCGCTTCTTCTTTACACCAATAATCTTTCCAGTTTTTTCCATTATCTATGGCCCATTGTTGAGTGGCTGAGATATAACCAATTGGAGCATCTAACCAAACATATAAGACTTTCCCTTCTGAGTTTGGTAGTGGAACAGGAATCCCCCAGTCTAAATCTCTGGTCATAGCGCGAGCACGCAAACCGCCATTAATCCACGACATACATTGTCCAACAACTTGATTTTTCCATGTTTTAGGATCATGAATAATTTTCCCCTCCATGCTTCCTTTTTGGATCCACTCCCGTAACCATTCTTCATGTTTATTCATCGGTAAATACCAATGCGTGGTTTCTTTTAATTCTGGTGTATTTCCCGACAAAGTAGATGTGGGGTTAATTAATTCTGTTGGGCTTAAATCAGCACCACATTTTTCGCATTGGTCTCCATAAGCATTGGGATGCTGGCATTTTGGACAGGTCCCTGTAATGTAACGATCTGCCAAAAACTGTTGGTATGTTGCATCAAAATACTGAAGTGATTTTTGTTCTTCAAAAGCACCCTTTTCGTGTAATGTTTTAAAAAATTCACTGGCGTATTGATGATGTAATTCTGATGATGTCCGGTGAAAAATATCAAATGAAATTTCAAATTTTTCGAAACTATGCTTAATCAACGAATGGTATTTGTCTACAATTTCTTGGGGCTTTACCCCTTCCTTTTTTGCCCTCAAGGTAATTGCAGCTCCGTGTTCATCACTACCACATATAAATGCGACATCGTGTTTTTGCATGCGTAGAAATCGCACAAAAATATCAGCTGGCAGGTAAACGCCTGCAATATGACCAAGGTGAAGTGGGCCATTTGCATACGGTAATGCTGCGGTAACGGTATAGGACTTTTTTTCCATGTTCGTTAGCAAAGATAAGGAGTTAATGCAGACAAATGTTAGGGCATAAAAAAAAGGGTTGGTGAAAGCCAACCCTTTTTAATAGTATAAGTTTAGTTTAACGTTTTACAACGTTAAATTGTGACGTTTTGCCATTCTCTAACACAAGGTTAAATATGTAAACTCCAGCATCTAATGTCTCAATAGACACCGCTGATTTTCCGTTTACTAAATCTAATGATTGAGTAAGAACCTGCTTGCCAGAAATATCTGTAACAGTCAAGTTAGCTAAGCCTTCACCTTCTATAGAAACGGTTACTTTGTCCGAGGTAGGATTTGGATAAGCCATACCGTCGATAGTGTTTGCTTCATTTAGACCAATGTTGTTTGCATCGATAACGCGTAGAACAAGTCCATTAGGTACATCTGCACCAAATCCAGCTGCGAAATACGCTCCATCGCTTTCAATTGGAGACATCGGTTGCGCATACCAATTGTAGTTCCATGTGTGGTCGCGATCGCCATCAAAACCTAAATAAAGGTCTAGATTAACGGTTTGGGCACACGCTAAATAACGAACACCATCTTCAAGAACTACCGCTTGGTCAAATGCACCGTAAACTAATTCACCTTGAAGATCTGACGGAAAATAGTAATATCCACCAGCTACTTGAGTCAATGTGTTAAATCCAAATGCAGCATCATTCAAATCAACGAAGTTATCTTCCCACTTATATAAATACAAGGCAATTTCTTCGCCATCCAAGGGAACTGTATTTGCAGCAGTGGTTGCTGAAAAATGAACACCTACAGCTGCAATTCGACTTGCGTTTGCATCTTTTAGTACAGTACAAACGGAGTATGTCGCACTGTTAGTACTTGGACGGTAATGTGTACTTGGAGCCGCATTTCCGCTTGCAACATCTATATTCGCAAAGGTGTAAAGTGAATCTTGAATAACAAAATCATAACTTAATGAGTTGTCTGAAGAATCGTTGTCTGCACTCGAAGAAGTTAAGGTATAAGTAAGTGTATAACGTCCAGTAGGATAGTTAGACAATGAGAATTGAGGAAGGTTGTTGGTTTGAGACGGTTCAACATCAACGCTATCACCAACATTAAGTGTGATATTGGTAACGGTATTGTTGTAAACAGTGCTTCCTGTAGGATTGGTAATGGTAGCATTCAAGGTCACTCCGGAAAGGGATTGATTACCATAATTGTAGACACGTGCTCCGAGGTCAAAATTAAATTCTGTGCCATTTTGAGCCAAGAAAGAAACAACACCTCCTTGCTTAGGAATTAAAGTAGTGGAAGGTGTTAGTCCACCATCAGTAGGAAATAAACCAACTTTGTTACCAAGGAACATGACAACTGGGCCATTTTGCATTTCTGCAACGATATCCATACCGTCAGTAAAGTCTAGCATTACGACAGGGATTGTTACGTTAGCTCCATCAACTCCTGCACCCATGGCCAACCATTCACCCGGGTTTCGGTTTACGACAATAACACCAACAGCACCTGCATTTTGTGCATTAAATGCTTTTGCTCCAAACTCACAGGTATTTCGAAAAATGACTGCAATTTTACCTGTTAAATTATTGATTAATGGATTACAACCTTCTCCTGAAATAGGATTTCCTTGTGCATTTAATCCAGGTGTACCATCATCTACCATCATTAATGTATCCTCTACAAATGTATTTGGGATAAGAAAATCCGGAGTACCCCATCCACCAGTAGGGGGAGCCCAACTAAAGGTATAGTTTCCAGCAATATTTGAGGGAGAAACGCCCTTGCAAATAACTTGGGAAGAAGCGTAAGCAACCATTAAACAGGCGCTAAAAGAAAGTAAGATTTTTTTCATAGGATTAAAGAATTAAATTGAAGGGCTAATGTAGAAAAAAAAATACAACTAACAATAACTTAACAATAGATTAATTAAAATAAAATTACCGTACTCTTTTAGTTATTTAACCAAAATGATGAGGTAGTAAATCAAAGCAGCAAGAATGGCGCTAACCGGTATGGTTAATATCCATGCCCAGAGTAAGTTTATGGTAACGCCCCATCGCACTGCGGAAAGTCGCTTAGTTGCACCAACTCCAATGATAGAGCCTGTGATGGTATGGGTGGTAGAAACAGGAATGCCGAATTGAGAAACAGTGAATAAGGTTAATGCACCAGCCGTTTCAGCGCAAACCCCTTCTAGCGGTGTAACTTTAGTTATCTTGGTCCCCATAGTTTTAACGATTTTCCAACCGCCCATTAATGTCCCCAAGCCAATCATCAAATAACACCCGAAGGCAATCCAAAAAGGCATTGTTTCCGAATGAACTTTTGTTTTAATTTTAAATCCTTCTTTTAATTTACTTGTTTTGAGATCGATGTAGTTATTAAAAATACCAGCATAAATATACTTTTTGTTTAATGCTTTTTTATTAAAAATGGTATCCTTGCTTGAGGCATCACACAAGGCGTCACCAAGGGTGAAAATTTCTATTTTTGTCAGTTTTTCATCGATTTCTTTGAAACTTGGTAAATTATCCATAGTTGCCTCTGGAGTTCGTTTTCCTTTTTTATCATATACTACGATACCGGAACTAGCATCAACAATAGCTTTATGTTCAACGTAATATACTTTGTCACCTAATTTTGCAGCTTCTGGTTTGTATTTTTCAAGTTTGCCATCTTTTTGAAATTCAATTTGCATTAATTCAGTGATTTGGAGATCTTTGGGAACTTTCTCCTCTAGTTTTCCTTGTCTCCCCAAGTTGCCATAAACTAGAAGTGCAGCGCAGATAATACCCATTACTTTTTGCGAATCTGCCCCTCCATGCCCTAAAGAAAAGGCTGCTGAGGAAAGTAGCTGCAGTTTTTTATGCATGTTTGCTTCCTTAACCGCAGAAGGTTTTTTACCATGCATAATTTCAAACCACGTATACACGACAATAAAAGCACTGATCATTCCAATAACAATGTATAACATAATGGGCTTCATGTCCATGTACTCGATCATGTATTGCATAAATACGATGGTTATGCCTGATAGGGTTAAAATAACCAACATTTTCTTCCAAAAGGAACGGCTAATGGTAACAACAGCAATTAGATAGGCGATGAAACCTCCGATTAACGGGGCTAAGAAGATAAAGAGAACAACCTTAAGGATTTCCCCTCCAGCAATGACGTCCCACCCAGCATGCGCAACAGCTGCTCCAGCAAAACCACCAATTAAAGTGTGTGAGGATGATGACGGAATACCTAGCCTCCAGGTGAGTAGGTTCCAAAATGTGGCAGCTAAAAGTCCTGCTAGAATAACCCAAAGATCAATAGCGTTGTTATCTACCGTTTTTGCAACGGTGTTACCCACACTCATATCAAAAACCCAAAATGCAATTACGTTAAAAGTGGCTGCCCAAATCACGGCTTGAAATGGTGTAAGTACTTTTGTTGAAACCACCGTAGCAATAGAGTTGGCGGCATCGTGGAAACCGTTTACTAAGTCAAATATTAAGGCAATCGCAATAACAACAATTAATAATGTAAACATACAGTAGGTGCTAGTTAAGAAAAATTAAGCGTATTTCACAACAATAGATTCAATCACATTTCCTGCATCCTCGCATTTGTCGGTTGCTGTTTCCATGACTTGATATAATTCACGTCGCTTGATTAGCTCTTTGGCGTCAACATCTGAAGCAAATAATTTCTCAATATTCATATCGAAAAGAGTATCCGCTTCGTTCTCTAAGCTGTTGATTTTTATCACACACTCAATAATTTTCTGAGTATTCTTTAAATTTCTTAGTTCCATTACTGCTTGTTTCACTGCAATGGTTGAATCGTGAATAGCCTCAGCCGTTTTCTGAATCCCTAAATCTGAAATAGGATCTATGTGGTAGAAATTAATTTTTTTTCCGGCTGAAAAGATATAATCTGCAATATCATCTAATGCAGATGCCAAGGCATGAATATCTTCCCTATCAAAAGGAGTGATGAAATTTCGTCCTAATTCCACGAAAATTCTATGGGTGACATTATCGTTAGCATGTTCTAAATCAGACATGTCTTTAATAAGTACCGCGCGCTTATTAAAATCCGGTTCTTGTACCACTTGTAAGAGTTTCTGTGATATGCTCACTAAATTATCTCCTGCTTCTTCAAAAAGCGAATAAAAAACTCTGTCTTTTGGTAAAAAGTAACTTAAAATTCCAGCCATATCTTTAATTTTTTATTCAAAGTTATGGTCTTGTGGGTAAAGAAGGGTCTCAATATGTTTTCTTAACCTAAACATAACATTGGCAAAATCTTAAAGGCTTGCGAACGCTCAACATGAGATTTTTTTTTTGGGGTATTAATTGATAAAAGTTCTGATCTTGAATTTTAATGTTACCAAATTATTACCAAAATTACTTTTAAGTTAAATATAGATTAAGGAATTATTAAAAATATGTTAAGTAGTTAGTTTTGGAGAAAAATACTACTTATTTATGAAAGCACCGATTCTTTTAATTATCTTTTGTTTAGGAACTAATCTAAGGGCTCAGCAGACAGTTCAAGATACAACAAAAAAAAGTACAGTGATGACCAAAAAGTGGTTTGAAGCCATTAATATTCGAGGTTATGCGCAAGTTCGTTACAACGGACTTTTACAAACAAATGAGGATCTATCGTGCGAGCAGTGTGACAAAAGTTGGGGGGGTGATAATGGTTTTTTCTTCCGTCGTGTTCGCCTTATTATTTATGGCCAAGTCAACCCAAGGGTATATTTTTACATTCAACCCGATTTTGCCAGTGCTCCAGTTTCAACGAATTTGAATTTTGCGCAACTTAGGGATGCTTATTTTGATGTAGGCATTGACAAAGAAAATCAATTTAGATTTAGGATAGGCCAAAGTAAAGTTCCTTTTGGATTTGAGAATATGCAATCCTCGCAAAATCGATTGCCCCTTGATCGCGCTGACGCCACAAACTCAGCTGTTAGCAACGAACGGGATTTAGGTGTGTTTTTCTATTACGCCCCAACAAAAATTAGAAAACGCTATTCTGCCTTAGTGAGTGAAGGGCTTAAAGGCTCAGGTGATTATGGCGTTTTCGGCATAGGCATTTACAATGGACAAACAGCAAATAAGCCAGAATTAAATAAAAATCGTCATGTGGTTGCCCGTATTAGTTATCCTTTTGCCATAAAAAATCAGATAATTGAGCCAGGAATTCAAGCATACAAAGGAGTATATACCCTATCAACCCTTTCTAGTGGTGTAAAATCGAATTTCGATAAAACGTTTCTGGATGAGCGAATTGGAGCAACATTTGTCCTTTATCCCAAGCCTTTTGGAATTCTGGCCGAGTACAATGTCGGTACAGGACCTGAGTTTGATAAATTAGCGGATTCTATAACCAATCAGCGTTTAAGTGGAGGATTTATCACGGCATCGTACAAAATTGACTTCAAAAGCCAAATATTAATTCCCTTTATGCGGTATCAAAAGTATGACGGCGGAAAAAAACATGAATTAGATGCCAGAAGTTATAAGGTTGAAGAATTGGAGATTGGGGCAGAGTGGCAGCCAAATAAAAACTTTGAATTGGTGGTCATGTACACGATGTCATCTAGAAGGTTCGAGGATTTTGCCAAACAAGATAATTATCAGCGAGGAAATCTGATTCGAATACAAGCACAAGTGAACTTTTAAAAATAAAAAAAGCGACTCAATCGGCCGCTTTTTTTTATGATTAGAGGGGCAAAATTATTTCGCCGCATCAAATTTACTTGCTATTACCGACCAATTAACGACATTGAAAAAAGCAGTAATGTAATCAGGTCTTCTGTTTTGATAGTTTAAATAGTATGCATGCTCCCAAACGTCCAACGCTAAGATGGGTGTTCCCGAACAACCTTCTCCCATCAATGGATTGTCTTGGTTTGCCGTAGAACAAATTTCTAATTTTCCGCTGCTAACACATAACCATGCCCAACCAGAACCAAAACGGGTTGTAGCTGCTTTTGCGAATTCAGCTTGGAAGTTTTCAAACGAGCCGAAGGCTTCATTGATCGCACTTGCCAATTCTCCAGTAGGTAATCCGCCACCATTTGGTGATAGGCATTCCCAGAATAAATTGTGATTCCAAAATCCTCCTCCATTGTTTCGAACGGCAGGTTTATCTTTGCATACTTTTAATATTTCTTCAATAGACTTTCCTTCTAATTCAGTGCCTGCAATCGCATTGTTTAAATTAGTGGTATATGCTTGGTGGTGCTTACTATGGTGTATTTCCATGGTGCGCGCATCAATGTGCGGTTCTAATGCAGCATAGGAGTAGCCTAATTCGGGTAGTTCAAAATTCATGGATCTTTCGTTTAAATGTTATCTGCAAATGTATTAATAAACACCGAAAAAGAGTAAATATCCGAAGTTACGAGGTCATTTAATTTAGTTCCATTTGAATTGTTTTCATTCGAATTATCAGGATGTAATGAAGAGTGCCTCTATTTATAGATGCTCTTGGCCTTTTTCATGTATGGTTTACTTACTTTTGATTTTTATCAGACAACAGTAAAAAATAAATAAATATGTAACTTTATCATCATTAAGATACTTCTACCACTCTATTACGAAACTAAGATTAACACTATGAAAACGCTTACCATTTTAACCTTTCTTACGCTCAGCTCTTTTGTTATTGGTCAAACCAAATGGAACGATTTTAATAAATTAGTTAAACAAAGCGACCGAGCTGCCATTGAAAAATTTATTTCTGTTTGGGAGGCTGCAAGCCCTAAGGATGCGGATTTGTATTTAGCCAAATTCGTTTATTACCGAAATAGAGGCGTGGGCCAGCAAGAATACGATCCAACAAAGGAAGACTTTAGAGTGATTGATGAAGAGTCGATTCAAATGGCCTTAAAAATATGTGAAAGGGGCAGGATTGATCATCCTGCAAGGGTTGATTTTTTTACAGAGAGAATCCAATTATTGCTCGATCTAAAAAGATTAGATGCTGCGAATCCTTTTATTTTAAAATGGATTGATGATTCCAAAAGAGTAAGTAAGCCTTGGCTAAAAAGTGAAAATAAGCCCATTGAAGACCCTGATTTTCTTTACAAGCAAATTTGTAACTATATCGATGTTTGGTTGCTTAGTACGGATATGGATCAAGGCCCCTTTCTTGCCTTAGATTTCGCTAATGCATACGCACAAAATTATGCCGCTGATCCAAATAGCCTGTATCTTTTGGGTAAGGTGAATTACAAACTGGAAAATTTAATAGAGAGTGAAATGGCCTTGCTTAAACTATTAACAAGGTCTCCAAATCACATTGATGCGCTTTTCCTGATGGGGTATATTACTAAAAAAACAGGTCAATTCGATCGGTCACTTTCGTATTTCAAGAGCATAAAAAAACAGGGCGTAAAAGCAGAGCGTCGAAAAGCAAAAACGGAAATAAAGGCCTTGAAAAAAGAAAGAAAAGCGGCTAGATAATTTCATTTAAGCTCCCTCTACATATTTTTTTCTTCAGCTTACTCATTTGATATAAATGTAACTATCCTCCGTTAAATCATATTGTTTTAATTATATTTGATAAAATAAATGATCATGAGGATAATAAGTATAGTTTGTCTTTTATTTCTTTTTTCATGTGGCGAAAAAAAGCCAAGCTCCCAAAACATTGATAAGGTTGCCACAGTTAAAAAAGTTAAAAAGCCAATTGAAATCAACGGATTAGTTATCCAACCTAATATGGTAAGTGTAATCACTTTCTTAAGCGGAGATAAAATTCCATTTGCGAAAACAGCTAATGAATGGAAAAAAGCCATTGCATTAGGACAGCCTGCATGGTGTTACGCAGATACTATAAATAGTAAAGGGATATTGTATAATTACTATGCTGTTTGCGATAAACGAGGTATTCAGAAGGACGGGAATAAATTAACGCCACAAAAGGCCGCGAAATTAGTAGCAGCAAAAGAGATTAAATGGAATCAATTCTTTGAAATGATTGATTGTGCTGAAAAAGGACCTATGGGTAATATATATAATCTTAATTATTTGAATTTATGGATTCAAGATACGCTTATTCAAGGTCAAGGAAAGCTCAGCCCTTGTTTAATTATTGATAATAAAACAAATGAAATCAACATCAAAAATGTTAATAAAGGAAATGGATTCCATTTACTAGACATAAATTAATACCTTAGTATATGAACTTTAAATTACTATTTTTTGCCTTAATATTATCCGCAACAGCGTCCTTTTGTCAAGTTGTTCATGTTAAAATAGGAGAAAAATCTGCGGCGAATAACGAAGTTGAATTGGTTTTAAAAAATAGAATTCAAAGCTATCAATCGAGCACTTCAAATCCAAATGATGTTTATGAACCCTTAATAAATTCTCCTAAATCAGTTAATTATTCAACTAATGGAAAGAAATTCTATGTTCAATCCTTAGAAGGTGGAAACACCCTTGTTTTTGATGCGATTACAAAAAAGAAAATCAAGTTAATTAAGCACGAATTTACCACATCAAATCAAAATTTGTTTAAAAATGGAGAGTCCAGTGTTTTCGATTATAAATATAATGTTACCAAGGAGAATTATAATATTTTTATTGGTAAACCCGTTGAAAGTTGCTTTTCTCATAATGGAAAATACCTTTGGGTAACCTATTATCGAAGAAATTACGATAGTAATGCTTCTTGTCCTTCCGCAGTAGCAATTATTGACACAGAAAAAGATCAGATAATCAGGGTAATGCCTACGGGTCCCCTTCCCAAAATGATTGCCTGCTCCCCAGATAATAAATCCATTGTAGTGACACATTGGGGCGATAATACCTTGGGAATTATTGATATTAGTTCTTCGAACCCCAATGAATTTAAATACAAAAAACACTGTATTATCGATTATCAATTGAAAATGGAATTTGGTTCCGGTCATGTTGATAGAGATGCTAATTGTGGATACTGCCTGAGAGGCACTGTATTTTCGCCTGATGGTCAATTTTTATTAGTTGGAAAGATGGGAGGATCTGGTGGTATTGCAGTTCTAGACGCTATTACTTTTGAGTTGTTAGGCACTGTTCAAGGCATGAAATCAAACGTGCGCCATTTAGTAATTAATGGTAACAACTTATTCATGAGTTCGAATGGGCCAGGCTTTGTTCAAAAATGTAATTATCGACAATTCCTGAAAACGCGTATTGAAAACGAAGGGAATGAAATTAACTTCTCCGACTTTCAAAGTGCTAATGTAGGATCTGGGGCTCGTACAATTGCAACAACATCTGATGGGAAATACCTTTTTGCAGCGGTTAATAATGGTTCCAAGGTAGCCGTTGTTAGAACAAGCGATATGGTTGTTTTAACAACAATAAAAGCAGACTCATACCCAGTAGGAATGGATATTTCTCCAGATGATAAAGAACTAATTGTTACCTCACAAGGAAAAACGGGAGGTGGTGGAAATTCAGTCATGATTTTTTCGATTACGATTAAATAAAAAATCAACGTTTTCTGGTAGAGTTCTTAATCTTGCCTATCGTCTTTAGGAAATAAAAAGATGCGAAGAGCGAAATTTATACATGTGCATACCGTATAAGGTTATTTGCATTCAAAGAAAAAAAGTAATTTTGCGCATCTTCAAAAAGAAGTTGGATTATCAATCAAAACGAAATGATTTTTCTTCCACAATGAAGGTGAAATTTACAGGGCTATTTTGCTCAAAACATCTTTACGAAACAAGGCATGAAAAATATTTTTATTAGTGGAATCTCTGGTTTTATTGGAACGCACATTACCATCGAAGGAATTAAGAGGGGGTACCAGATTACAGGTACAACTCGGAATCAACAAAAGGAAGATGAGGTAAAAAAAACGATTGAAAAAGTGCTCGGTGTAGAGGCACTCAAGTCATTAAAAGTTTTTCATTGCGATTTAAATAGCCCCGATAATTGGCAAGAAGCAATGAAAGGATGCGATGCAATATTACACGTCGCCTCTCCTTTTCCTTTGGGAATTCCAAAACACGAAGACGATGTAATAATGCCAGCACGTAACGGTGTTAAGCACGTTATGGATGCAGCACTGGCGAATAATATTTCTCGTGTTGTTCAAACTTCTTCGATTGCTGCCATTTTATATGGACATGAGAAAGGAAAAATAAATTTCGACGAAGCTGATTTTACAAACCTCAACAGTGGAGTCTTAGTAAGTGCCTATGCAAAAAGTAAGACACTCGCAGAGCAAGATATGTGGCAATATGCAAAAGAAAATCCTTCCTTAAAAATAACAGTTATTAATCCCGGCTTTGTATTAGGACCGATTTTGAATAAAGAAATTGGTACGAGTGCAGATATTATCGTAAAGATGATGAAAGGAAAATTTCCAGGTACGCCAAAAATGGGCTTCCCAATTATCGATGTGAGGGATGTCGCTGCGGCTCACTTCAATGCCTTAGAAAACGAAATTTCCATCGGACAACGCTATGCCATTGTGAATGAATCCTTATGGATGAAGGATGTTGCTCTTGCAGTACTCGATGCTTGTCCTGAATACAAAAACAAATTAAAGGCAAGAGAATTGCCTAATTGGTTGGTAAAGATTGCTTCGTTGTTTGATAAAACGATCCGTATGGTGAAAGATGAGTTGGGCTTACTTTATGTTGTTAACAACGACAAAATGAAAAAAGACTTGAAAATAGCTCCCATCTCTTCCGTTCAAGCTGTCCAAGAAACTGCAAAATCTTTGGTTGATTTGAAACTAGTATAATTGTTTTTTAGGGAAAAAGCTATTTGTTATCATACGTAATTTGTGTATTCCATCCTTTGTTAATTCTTCGCAAATAGCTCTATTCTTTCCTTGCTATTTTATTAATCTTTACCTTTAATAATACCTTTACGCAAGTTTTCAAGCAATTAAGTAACAAATAGTTTGATTGATGGTGGATCTAGATAAATTAAGAAGCGGTGAGGCGAAGGAGTTTAATACATTAATCTTCATGTTGTCTGGGAAAGTTCTAAATCTTGCCTATCATTTAACTGGAAACAAAGAAGATGCGGAGGATATTACACAAGAGGTTTTCATTGCCGTATTTAAAGGCCTTGCAAATTTTAAAGGAGCGAGTGAAATTTCCACATGGGTTTACAGTATAACCTTAAATAAATGCAAAGAAAAAACACGAAGGGATCTGCGTCAAAAGCGAAAAGGAATTCACGTTCCACTTGAAAAAGTTGATTTTTTTCTACGTTCACAAAATACAGATGCGGAACTTATTAAAGGCGAAGAAGAAACAAGAATGAGAAATGTTTTACAGCACATACCAGAAAACCAACGCATAGCATTTACCATGTTTACAATGGAAGATTTTAGTTATTTGGAAATTGCTCAATCCATGAATTTATCCATTTCAGCGGTAGAATCATTACTTTTTAGAGCACGAGTGAATTTGAAAAAAATAATCAAATTATGAAAGAATTAGAAGACTTTAAATTTTCTTCAAGAATTGAAGTTTCGGAGGAATTAGCGAAGAAATTAGCGCTAATTCCAACTCAGTCGCAAGCTCCAATTATTCATTTTTATTATGCAGCAGCTGCTATTGCATTGCTGATTACAATTAATGTATTTGCTGTATTGTATTCAAATCAAACGAAGAAAATTAACATAGAAAACACAGAATATTTCGAAGAATGGACTTAATAAAAAACAATTAAAATGAAAAAACACAAGGTAATAATTTGGATATTGGTCACTATTAATATTGGTTTGATTGCGTTTATGTTTCTTCAACATAGGCCACACCAACCTCCAAGAATCGTGAACATTCTTAACATAGAAGATGCGCGAGCAAAGGATATAAATCGCAAAGAGATGCTGCATTTCAACAAGAAGAAAACGTTGATGGATAAATCAAAAAATCTTCGTGCACAACTGCTCTTGTCTTTTGAAAATGAACTTCCGGAAAGTCAGGTGGATAGTATTCTGCATCTGATTAGCGCCAATCAATATGAACTGGATAAAATGACCTATATTTTCTTTAAGGATATTAAAAGCATCTGCTCCGAAAACGAAAGAAAGCAATTAAATGATTTTTTTACAAGGGTATTGGAAGAAGGTCCACGTCATAAAAAATGAAAGTAGCTTTCCACCTTTTTCTCGTTTCTTTTTTCTTTTCCTTAACCTGCAACGGGCAACTAACAATTATACCGTCTTGGGATAATAAAGCCCTCGAGTTAGAGCAGGTGTATTTAACCGAAAACAAGGATTCCATCAGTTTTTCAACACTAAAAATGTATTTTTCGGATTTCCGCTTCAGAGAAAAACTTAGTGGTGGCATTACTGAAATTGACACCTTGATTTTTTATGATTTAGCCGATTCATCCACGCATGTTTTTTTTAAAAATTTAGAAATTTCTAACTATGACGACGTTTCATTTACGCTAGGATTAGACAGTAGTAAAAATGTATCTGGAGAATTGGAAAACGCCTACGATCCTTTACTTGGGATGTATTGGGCGTGGAATACGGGTTATGTCAACTTGAAATTGGAAGGAAAAAGCAGTTTGGTTTTAACAAAAACGCATGATTTTGAATTTCACCTAGGTGGCTATCGATTTCCCTATGCAAGTGCTCAACAGGTACAAGTAGATCTTCTTGATTCATATATCCAATTTGAATTGAGCTTGCTTTTTCCGGATGTCATTTCTTTAAAAAAAACACATCATTTAATGTTGCCTGGTAAAGAAGCCTTTTTAATTTTGCAGGGCCTAGCGGCATGTTTTAATTAAAAAAGGGTATGAATAGTTCAAGATTCTTGTTTATTTGTTTTTTTGGCTTTTCTGTACTCGCTTTTACACTTAAAAACGGGATGCCCCATCCATTTTATCAACCTAAAGAATGGCCGAAGCCAAGTTATAATTTCAAAGGTAATCCCTTAGATTACGAAAAATTTGAATTGGGTAGGGCCTTGTTTTATGATCCGATTCTTTCGCGTGACTCCTCAATTTCTTGTGCTTCTTGCCACTTACAATTCACCGCATTTGCACATGTTGATCACAAAACAAGTCACGGAATAGAAGGTAGAATAGGGAACAGGAATGCGCCGGGCTTAGCGAATTTAGCATGGAGAAAACTATTTCATTGGGATGGTGGCGTCTTGAATTTAAATGCGCAAGCGATTAATCCGATAACGCATGTTGCCGAAATGGATATGCGCTTGGACTCCTTGATGTATCGCTTGGATCGCTCTCCAACGTATTCGGCCGCATTTAAACGCACTTTTGGAACGGACGATATTCGACCTTTTCATTTGGTAAAAGCCCTTGCACAATTTACTGTAGCACTTGTTTCGGCAAATTCTAAATACGATAAGGTGAAACGCGGTGAAGAGAAAGCTGTTTTTACTAATCAAGAAGCGAATGGATTGAAACTTTTCACGAAATTTTGTGCGTCTTGTCATAAACCACCATTTTTTGCAAGCGATGACTTTAAATCCAATGGTCTCCCGATTGATACTGATCTACTTGATTTTGGAAGAATGACAATAACTGGTAGCAAACGGGATTCATTACTTTTTATGGTGCCAACGCTCCGCAACATTGAATATAGCTTTCCCTACATGCACGATGGACGAATTTCAAAGCTGAAAGATGTGATTAAACATTATACGCTTTTAGATTATTCAAACCCATTACTAAGTAAAGAATTAAGAAAAAATCCAGTTATACTCTCTGAAAACGAACAAAAAGACCTCTTGGCTTTTTTAAAAACATTAACAGATAAAACCTTTCTTTTTGATGAGCGATTTAAGTATGCAACAATTAAATAATTTTATGCGCAAGATGAACCAAAAAAGAGCTACTAACTAACAGACATACTTTATACAAATGAAAAAAATCATTCTACCTTTATTACTAATGCTCACTATATCAGTCTTTGGGCAAACGAATCCCGCCATAACAAACTGGTTGATTAATACAACAGGTCTCACCGGCAGGCATTATGTAAGTGGTAATCCGACGCCTATTGTTGATGCTGTTTCTGCAAATGTTCAAACAGTTCAATACTCAACGAATTGGGTATATGTTTCAACAAAAGGAATTCCGTCTTATATTACAGGACCATTTTTAGATGGAAATCCATCGCTTGCAACGAGTCAAAATGCCATTTTTAAGATTTCCTTAAATCCAGTTCAAAACACAGGTAATCCAACAAATACCAATGGAGGAAATATTGGAATTTTCACTAATGGTGTGGCATTATTTGATTACCGAGACGGAGTCTCTTGGAAGAATTCTACCAATTCAATAGCTGGTGGTCCACTTGGAGGAATGGGTGATGGCGTTTGGAACAGAGATGCTATACCCGCAGAAAAACTTGGATTTGATTGCTCAAAAGGTCACCCTGCTATGGGGAATTACCATCACCACCAAAATCCTAGTGCTTTTAATTTAGACCTCACAGTAATTTCAACAATTTGTGATATTTATGCTGCAGACGGTTTATATGCGATTAACTCAAATGTACATTCTCCACTTATTGGTTATTCGTATGATGGCTTTCCTATTTATGGTGCCTACGGATATGCAAATACTGACGGAACGGGAGGCATTACAAGAATTAAATCCAGTTATCAATTGCGGAACATTAGCACGCGAACAACATATTCTACAGGAGCAACTGTCACAGCGGGACCTCCAGTTTCGACCACTTATCCTTTGGGATATTTTAGGGAAGATTATGAGTACGTTTCAAATGCAGGACAAGATTATTTAGACGTTCACAACGGGCGTTTTTGTATTACCCCAGAATATCCAAACGGTATTTATTGCTACTTCGCAACGGTAGATGCAAATTGGAACTCTGCTTATCCTTATGCGGTTGGCCCAACGTTTTATGGAACAAAAACAGGATCCAAAGTTACCTCCATTACTGAAACGGTTACCACTTATACTTCAACTAGCGAACTTTCTGAAAACACAGTGGTCGAGGTTAAGGTTTTTCCAAATCCAAGCAATGATGTGCTAATGGTTCAATTAAGTAACCTAGTCAAAGAAAATGTTGCGATTAAATTAGTTGATTTGACAGGAAAAGTACTTGATACAAAGATCATTTATCAGGGAAGTACAATTGCTTATTTTGATGTAAGCACAGTTTATAGTGGACAGTATGTTATACAAATTGGCGAAGGAAATCAGCAGCAAACTATCAATGTGACCATCGCAGATTAACGCTTCTTAGTGGTTTCCAATTCTCTTTGCGTATTTTTGCACCATGCTTAGTGAACGACCTATTTCCGATTGGATTCCAATGTCTTTAAAAGAAGCTCAAAAAAGAGCTTGGGAAGAATTTGATGTCATTTTAATTTCCGGTGATGCATACGTCGATCACCCTGCTTTTGGAACAGCGGTGGTGAGTAGAATCATTGAAGATGAAGGATTGCGAATCGGAATTGTTGCTCAACCAAATTGGAAAGATGATTTACGAGATTTTAAGAAACTCGGAAAACCAAAGCTTTTCTTCGGCGTTACAGCGGGCTGTATGGATTCCATGGTTAATCACTACACTGCAAATAAGCGATTGCGCTCCACGGATGCTTACACACCAGGTGGTGAAGCAGGCTTTCGACCCGATTATGCCTCTATCGTTTATTCAAAAATCTTAAAAGATCTTTATCCCGATGTCCCGGTTGTTCTTGGTGGAATAGAATCTTCCTTGCGCAGAGTTACCCATTATGATTATTGGAAAGATGAACTAATGCCTACTATTTTAGTAGATTCAAAAGCCGATTTATTGGTTTATGGAATGGGAGATCAGCCTTTGCGCGAGTTACTCCGGCTTCTGAAAAAAGGAGTTCCTTTTGATCAAGCAAAAACCTTAAAACAAGTTGCCTTTCTTCAAGAGAAATCCCTTCCCTTGCCGAAAAATAAAAATTGGGAAACGGTTGAATTAGCAAGTCATGAAGTATGTCTTGAAGATAAAATAAGATATGCAGCAAACTTTAAAATTGTAGAAGTTGAATCCAATAAATGGGAAGCAAATCGAATTACTCAGGAGGTAGGCGATGAAATTTTAGTCGTTAATCCTCCATACAAAACAATGGATGAAAATGAAATAGATCGCTCTTTTGATTTGCCTTATACGCGCTTACCACATCCAAAATATAAGAAACGTGGGGCAATTCCAGCCTACGACATGATTAAGTTTTCTATTAATATGCACAGAGGCTGTTTTGGTGGTTGTAGTTTTTGTACCATTTCTGCGCATCAAGGAAAGTTTATTGCTTCAAGAAGTGAAAAATCTATTTTGGCGGAAGTGGAGGAGGTAGTTGCGCATCCAGAATTTCGTGGATACATTTCTGATTTAGGTGGTCCTTCTGCAAACATGTATAAAATGAAAGGCAAGGACGAGGCAATTTGCGCTCGTTGCACTTCACCAAGTTGTATCCATCCTGTTATATGTAACAATTTGGATACCTCGCATAAACCAATGACCGAGTTATACAAAAAAGTTGATGCCCATCCAAAGGTAAAAAAGGCATTTGTGGGTTCCGGAATTCGCTACGATTTATTAGTGGATGATTTCAATAAAAACAATGAGGATGGTAATCACGATGAATACATTGAACAAGTGATTACACGCCATGTGAGCGGACGTTTAAAGGTAGCACCAGAACATACATCCGATGCTACATTAAGGGTAATGCGTAAACCTTCATTTAAGTATTTTCATAAATTCAAGGAGAAATACGATAAGATTTCCGAAAAACATGGGCTTAAACAGCAACTTATCCCTTATTTTATCTCTTCTCATCCTGGCTGTGAAGAGGAAGATATGGCAAATTTGGCAGCAGAAACGAAAGACATGGGTTTTCAATTGGAACAAGTGCAGGATTTTACACCAACACCAATGACCGTTGCTGAGGTGATTTATTACACAGGGGTTCACCCATATACCTTAAAGCCAATCAATACAGTTAAAACAAAAGAAGAGAAAATTAATCAAAATCGTTTTTTCTTTTGGTATAAACGTGAAAATCAAGGGTGGATAAAACAACGATTAGAAAAAGCAAAACGACCTGATTTGATAGAAAAATTGTTAGGGAGCCCCTCCGAAAAGTCACCTTCCAAAGTACCTACTTGGCTTGAAGAAAAACGAAATAAACGTTAGTTTTTATCGATTTGCTTTAGAATGCCATCCCACAAATTAATGCGCATCTTTAGTGCTTGCAATGAAACGTTGGTAGCTTCTTCCCATTTTACGGGATCATTTTCACATAATTCATCAATCATTTGGAGCGACAATGGACCGTGTTCACCTCCATCTATTTCGATATGTCGCTCTAAGTAATACAAAAGGCGTGAAGTTGATACACCTTCCTTTTCTTGAAGACCTTTAACGATTTCAATAAACATATCTGGAATTAAGTCTTCTCTTCCAAAGGTGAATACTGCCGCAATTTCATGTGGATTTCCACGCTGAATTATCTCAAAAGTATAGGACATGAAATTGATTGTTTCTTGATTCACTTTTTGAGAATCGACCGAAGACATAAAAGGTTGGCCTGTTTTAATTTTTTCAATGAACTGCAACACTGTTTCCGTATCCGCACCCAATTCATTCATGGATTGAATGTAAAGTTCAAAATGGCTTGCTGGAGCGCCAGTATTATCAACATCACTTTCTTCCCCCAAAACAATTTCATTAATAAATCGTCTGGTTGATGGGCTTCCTGTTGGAACCCAAGGCAATGAAACACAGGTTAATTCTAGTTGTAATGCCTTTAACAAACTCATAAAATCCCACACGGCATACACGTGCTGCTCCATAAATATGCGCAACTCTTTTTTCGAATTGAGCGATAAATATAAAGGGTGATTTAATAATTCTTGGCGCAGTGGCGCAATCGATTCTGAAAGTTTTTTTATGTCTTGATTCATGTCAATTTAACACCTAATTCTTTTAATTGTTCAGCACTAATTGGCGAAGGTGCATCAATCATAGTGTCTTTTCCGCTATTGTTTTTTGGGAAGGCAATGTAATCCCGAATTGACTCTGATCCACCTAGAGTTGCCACGAGTCGATCAAGTCCAAAAGCTAAGCCGCCATGAGGTGGCGCGCCATACTCAAAGGCAGTCATTAGGAACCCAAATTGTGCTTGCGCTTCTTCTTTTGTGAAGCCTAATAAATCGAACATTCTTGATTGCAATTCACGGTCATGAATTCGAATGGAACCTCCACCTAATTCAACCCCATTCATCGCTAAGTCATAGGCGTTTGCTCTAACTTTTCCTGGATCGGTATCGATTAAGTCCATGTCTTCTGGTTTTGGAGACGTAAACGGATGGTGCATGGCATGAAAACGCTTATTGTCTTCATCCCATTCTAACAAAGGAAAATCAGTTACCCAAACAGGTTTGAAAACCGAAGGGTTTCTTAGTCCTAATAAATCCGCGAGGTATAAACGTAATTCACCAAGTTGCTTTCTTGTCTTTTCTAATTCGCCACAAAGTAAGAATAACAAATCGCCTGGTTTAGCTTTTGCTGCGATCATCCAGTCTTTTAATGCAGCTTCGTCATAGAATTTATCGACCGACGATTTTACGGTTCCATCTTGATTGTATTTGGCATAGATTAATCCTTTTGCACCAATCTGAGGCCGTTTCACCCATTCCGTTAATTCGTCAAGTTGTTTTCTTGTGTAATCTGCGCAACCAGCAACGTTTATAGCAAGTATTGATTTAGCGTCATCAAAAACTGGAAATCCCTTTCCCTGTACCATTGCAGTAAAATCTACAAATTCCATTTCGAAACGCATATCGGGTTTGTCAGAACCGAACTTTTCCATTGCTTCTTGATAAGTGATTCTCGGAAAATCTTCTAAGAAATCAATATTTTTAACCTTCTTGAAAACATGTTTGATTAAGCCTTCAAATGTTTCAAGAATATCATTTTGTTCTACAAAGGACATTTCACAATCGATTTGCGTAAATTCCGGCTGCCTATCGGCTCTTAAATCCTCATCTCGAAAGCATTTTACAATTTGATAATACCGGTCAATTCCTGATACCATTAATAATTGCTTAAAGGTCTGTGGCGATTGTGGCAAGGCATAAAACAGTCCTTGATTCATTCTGCTTGGCACCACAAAATCTCTTGCTCCTTCTGGAGTTGATTTGATTAGCACCGGAGTTTCCACATCTAAAAAACCTTGCTTATCGAGGTAATTACGTGTTTCCAAGGCTACCTTGTGTCGTAAAAATAATTTTTCTTGAACTGGATTCCTTCGTAGATCTAAGTATCGGTATTGCATGCGAATTTCATCTCCGCCATCCGTAACATCCTCTATCGTAAATGGGGGAAGCTTCGCAGCATTGAGTACTTGAAGCTTGTCAACAACCAGTTCGATGTCGCCAGTTGGCATATTTTGGTTTTTACTGCTTCGCTCCACTACTGTTCCCGATACCTGAATAACATACTCTCTCCCTAATTTTCCAGCTTGTTGTGCTAAACTTGGATTTTGGTCCACATTAAAAGCGAGTTGAGTTATTCCATAACGATCCCTTAAGTCAATAAATGTCATTCCTCCAAGGTCTCTAGAGCGCTGAACCCATCCAGCTAAAACCACAGCTTTACCGACTGAATCAATCTTAAGCTCTCCACACGTATTCGTTCTAAACATTTTACAGTTGTTTTAGCAAAAATAAACAATTATCGCCGTTCGCTTTTGAACAAATGAGAGTTTATTTTTTTGCAATTTTTATCGATGTTCATTGATGAAGGCGCTTAGATAATAAAACACAATGATTTATTCATGCTGCGATTATAATTCATTAATAATGAATACTTTAATAATCAAATTTTACATTATGTATAGTTTAGTAACAGAAATGTCGTTTTTTTTCTATTTCTTCGGTGCTTTAATTTCAGTAGTCGTTATCATTTTTACTTTGAACCTATTCAGAGGTAAAAGATAATACAATAAGGAAGGAGTGCCTTTTTTTTAGTAAAACTTATATTTGCATCATTTTTAAGCCTTCTGTCGTTGGCTTGGCAGATATATTTGTTAAACTAGTAAATTTTAATTAATTTAGTACTCAAATTTAAAATTTAGATATATGTTGTTAAAATCACTTTTCACACTATTAATTGCCGTTTCCTTTTCAACGATTGCAAGAGCAGATCAATTACAAATTTTAAATTTTGAACAAGCAGACGCTGCTGTAGCCTATTTATCCGAACAGGAATATGTTATATTGTATTGCGGCTGTTGCGAAACTGATGAAATGGCCATAGTATTCATAAGTTCTGTCTATTATGAAGAAGTTGGTGAAGATGAATATGTAGTTCATGTAGCTGGAGTAGATGCAGATGGTAATGAATTAGACACGGAAATTGATCTAGCGTATGTTCATGTTAATATCGGAGACATGCATTATTGTCTCGGTCAACAGCTTGGTTATGAGTGTGATCCTTGCATAGAGCCATTTGAACTTGGATCCTAATACCTTGTTCGTATAGTTATTGTAGGCTTAGGGGTAACGATTTAGATCAGGAAATTGACCCAGCAATCAATAGATTACACTCAGATTAAAGTTAGGGTCTTGAGGTTTGATAAAATAAGCTGTTTCAAGATTTACTTCAACTTTCCTAGTAGTTCTTTCCAACCCGTTTTTGCTAATAAGAAGGGATGAATTTCACTTAATTGAATACGTTCTTGTTTCATTGTGTCGCGATCTCTTATGGTAACTGTTTTATCTTCAAGGCTTTGGTGGTCAATGGTTATGGCATAAGGTGTGCCGATAGCATCTTGTCTTCTATAACGCTTCCCAATGGAATCTTTTTCATCATATTGTACGGCAAAATCATATTGTAATTCGCTAACAATTTCCCTTGCTTTTTCAGGAAGCCCATCTTTTTTTATCAAAGGTAGAATCGCCACCTTAAACGGGGCTAAAGCTGGAGGAATGGTTAATACAATCCTAGTCGTTCCATCTTCGAGGGTTTCATTTTTGTAGGAAGCGCTTAGAATGGACAAAAACATACGGTCTAGTCCAACGGATGTTTCCACTACATAAGGCACATAACTTTCGTTTGTAGCCGTATCAAAGTAGTGTAGTTTTTTGCCCGAGAAGGTTTCGTGTTGTTTCAAATCAAAATCAGTTCGGGAATGAATACCTTCCAATTCTTTGAACCCCATTGGAAAATTAAATTCTATGTCACTGGCCGCATTGGCATAATGAGCTAGTTTGATATGGTCGTGAAATCGATAATTATGATCGCCTAAATGTAATGCTTTATGCCATTTTTCTCTTGCGCTTTTCCAGTATTCATACCACTTAATTTCTTCTCCAGGACTCACAAAAAACTGCATTTCCATTTGTTCAAATTCTCTCATTCGAAAAATAAATTGGCGAGCTACTATTTCATTTCTAAATGCTTTCCCTATCTGAGCAATCCCAAAAGGGATTTTCATTCTTCCTGATTTTTGAACGTTTAAAAAATTAACAAAAATCCCTTGTGCGGTTTCGGGTCGCAAATAAATTGTGGATGCATCACCAGCAACAGAACCCATTTCCGTTGAGAACATTAAATTAAATTGCCTTACTTCCGTCCAGTTTTTAGTACCCGAAATTGGACAAGCGATTTCAAGGTCAATAATTAATTGCCTAACACCATCAAGATCATCATTTGATAAGGTGCTTTTAAATTGAGATTCGATTTCAATAATCTTCCCTGCATTTCTAAGGATATTAGGATTCGTTTCGCGAAAGGTTGTTTCATTAAAACTATCACCGAATTTTTGCCGCCCTTTTTCAACTTCTTTTTCGATTTTTACTTTAATCTTTTCAATGTGCTCCTCAATTAATACATCTGCTCGGTATCGTTTTTTTGAATCTTTATTGTCAATTAATGGATCATTAAAGGCATCAACATGTCCGGAGGCTTTCCAAATGGAGGGGTGCATGAAGATAGCGGAATCAATTCCTACAATATTGCTGTGCATTTGAACCATGGCTTTCC
>JBILCD010000103.1:0-8792 GCA_044353285.1 Crocinitomicaceae bacterium
AAAAGCATACTTAGATTACGCGTCTGAATGGACGCGTGATCCCGGGAGGTGTTAACGGACGGAAGATGAAATTAAGATCGTAGAAGAAAGTTCGAAATGAAAATGATTATCTCACCTTCTTCCAATCAGAAAGCTTTGAACTTATACCCAATGTATTGCAAAAACCTGCTTTTGAGTATATATTAAAGCCATAATCTATATTAATTCGTTTGAATTTTAGTCCTAATCCCAAGGAGAAACCTGACATGCCCGGTTGTTCTTCGAGTTTTAATTCTTGACGCCTATTGTAGTCAAATCCAACTCTCAATTGCAGAAAACCAGCTGTTATAAGTTCAATTTGATACGCGAAATGGCGCGCAAGTAATTCTCCAAAACCTGCTCCAGTATTAAGTATTGTTTCTCCTGTTAAACCATCAATACTGGGTGCAATAGTTGGATCAAAATAGGTGATATCCCACTCGTTTAAGTGATGGGCAATGATAGAAAATCTAAACGGTGCATGTTTTAATTTTATTGATGTACTCATTTGAATATCAATTGGTAAACTGCTCCGATTTGCTGATACATACGATTTTAATTGATAACCAATATTTTTGGCCAGGATACTTAAACTAAATAACTTGTTCTCACTGCTATAACTGGCTCCAAAATTTGAACTAAGTCCGAAGGATGAATAGGTTTCTAAATGTGATCCGATGACATTAACATTAATTCCGATCGAAAATAAAGGGTTTATCTGGTAGCCATAACCTGCTCCTGCAACATATTCAAAGGCAGAAAAGTTGTTTGTAAGATTACCAGTTGCATCTGTCCCTTTAAATTCGCCATAATTGATGTACCGAATACTTGGTAATAAGAATCCTTTTTTAAGTGGAATCACCGTGGCAAGTTGTCCGAAATTAATTCCACTGGCTAATAGCCCTTGATTGATCGAATAATATCCTGCCATAGTGGAATTAATCAAGGATGGGTTTACAATTCCTTGTGAGGCATCAAAGTCTCGGGAACTATTAGAATACCCACCAATACCAGCCAATCGAGCACTGTAATTAAAATTTAGTAAAGGAAAAGAAGATTTCCCACCGTTCTGTGCTTGATAATGAAAGCTGGCGAGAAGAAATAAGAGCACAATTTTTACCTTCATGGCCGACCAAACGTATAATAAAATGTAAAATTGTACTTTATTTTTATCATTACCTCATTTTTTGTGTAATTTCAAGGAGTAAATTTACAAATCATGCGTAGAAAATCAATGTTGTTTGTTGGGGATCATGCTCGAATGTATATTGGCTCAGCATCTAAGGTAGATGAAAGCGATAATGATGTTCATTTATTAAGGTATCAAAGGGAGGATATTATTACAAATGAACCTGCAAAAGCGTTCTTTGATACCATTTCTTTTTCGTTCAATGAAACGTATAGTCTTGATGGGCTGCACAAGGATTTAATAAAAAACAAGGAGCATATTCATTTTAAGTGCGATGTGCTCATTGGTGATCCCACAGAATTATTATTTCAAGCATTTGTTAAGGAATTATTTTTAATCGAGGACCTTCCGTTTTTCCCTATTGTTTTATTCTTATATCCTGTTGGGATGAATTCATTAGATGCACGAAAAGAAATCTCAGCATTGATTTTAACGATGAAAGCAAATCATGTTTTAACCTATGTCATAAGAAATCCTCAGGATACATTTGTGAAAATAATGAGTGCCTTAACTGAACTAGATTCGTTAAGCGATTTTATATTAATCGAAAATAACATTCAAAATCTTGACTATCTATTTGGTCATGATGCTGAAATATTAAATTAAGCTGTTAAATTAATGGATAAAAATACGGTAGATGTATTATTTACGGAGATACTAAACAGGCATCAATCGTTTTTTATGTTACTTATTAGAGATAAGTTTGAACAGGACGATGCTAAAGACGTTTTTCAGGAAGCTTGCCTCCATTTGTATCAAATTTTGGAAACTAAGTTCGAGGGAAATGAAGATTTATTTAACTCTAAAGCTTGGCTTCGCACCGTTATTAAAAACTTTTGCCTCTCTGAATTGCGAAAGCGAAACCGTAAAAAGAGTGTCAAGCTCGTTCCAGAATACCAAACGACATTGATTCGTCAAAATTTTTCAGAACCTGAAAGTTTGAATGGCTTGTCCTGTGCTTTATTCGATGTGAATGTCGTGATCTTTGAATTACTGAAATTAGTCAGCAAGCAGGATGCTATGATTTTGAAAATGAAGTATTATTACGGTAAACCATCTGATTACATTAGTCGAAAATTAAATGTAGCTCACGTAAATGTTACCATTGGAAGAATCAAGGAACGAATCGTTCAGAAATCGGGCATCAAGAATATTGATGAATTAATGGAAAAATACAATTGGTCGGATTAATAATTCATATGACGTTCCTTTTTTTCTAGGAAAATATCATCGATGGTTATTAGTATTCCTGTTTCTTCAACATTGCCAAACTCTTCGTTCACTGCTGTACCAAATGTCTTCATCGTGGAGGATAGATTCATGTAAATATTCACAAGTGGTGGAATAAACTCTCCATTTTCGCGAACATGGCCATTGAGTACTTTGAATCCATCTTTAAAATCTAATCCCTCTAATTGTTGTTCAGCATAGCTGGTATCGTAGTTTTGTTTTAGGGGATTAATCGGAAGCATGAGCTTATCGTTATCGGGAAAGTATTTATGCATGAAATAAAGTAGGAAGTCTCGGCTATCTATATGGTATGTTGCATACATCGTTACTTTTCCAAAAAAATACTTAATCTGAGGATTTAATTTTACAATGGCCCCAAGTCCATCCCAAATATTATCTAAGGCAAATAAACCTTTCCGTGGATTGATATTAGGTTGAAAATTCGGTTGAACCCAACTGCGACCTAATTCAATCGTGTGCGGCAGAAAATCATTTTTAAAGGCATTTGAAAACGTAAAATAGTGAACTGTTGACAGGTGTATTTCCCCGCTTTCATCAATCGATTCCTTACAATTTTTAAAGCGATAACCACCAATTATCTCCTCATCTTCTGGCGACCATACGATTAATTGTTGATAGGCATACTCACCTCTATCGTATTCATCTAGATCCATGGCCTCTCCTGTTCCACCTCCTGAGGCGCGAAAGGTAATTTCTCTCAATCGTCCTATTTCTAGTATAACATTCGGTGCTATTTTATCATTTACGATATAAATTTCATTGCTGCCTTTTCGAGTATACCTCGTAAAACAATCTTTATTTAACTCCTGCTTTAGAATCGATCGGTCAATTGGCGCTTGTATTTCTGTCATTTTATGGTCGTAATTCATGAACTATTTTTCGAATTTCGGAAGCTACTTCTTTATCTGTTAGTGAAGTATCAAACTGATTCATTTTTATTGCTTTCCCTACTGTGAATGTTAATGTTTTATTTCGTTGTTTAAATAATTCATCTGCCAAATATAGCATTTCAATGTTTGCTTTTATCCTAAAAAATCTTCTTAATCGGCTCAATCTATAGAAAAAAGGCGATAACTGGCCATCAATTTTTATTGGGATAACTGTCCTGTCTAATGAACGCGCATAGGTAACAAATGTTCGTTTCCATTCCAAATCTTGCACAAGGCCATTAATTTTTCGACTCACTAATCCTGCTGGAAAGATACAAATGGCGTGCTCTGACTTAAACGCTTTGTCAATGTCTTCTCGAACATTTTTTTTATTTATTCCGTGCTTGTTAATACCGATAAACAAACCATTTAAATTTTCAAGGTTCATCAGTATGTCATTGACAATAAAGCGTAAATCTGGCCGATGATTTTTAAGCAGTGAAATTAAGGCAAGTGCATCCATTCCACCAAGTGGGTGATTGAGCACGATGATCAGTGGGCCTGTTTTTGGAATGTTTTCAAGACCAGAGGAAGAAATTTTTATCTTGAATTCTTCCATAATAGCATCGCTGAATTCGGCATCTTTTAGTTCTCCAGCTTTCTCGAGTAAGGTATTTATTTCGTCTTGGTGAATGATTCGCTCTAGGTAGCGAAGCACAAAGCGAGGCATCCACCGCAGTAATTTTTCATTTTTACTCGCGATCAATCGCCTAAGGTCAATAATTTTCTTTTTTTCCATCTTTAATTGGTCTCGAAAATAGAACAATCGTTCATACGTATCATGGGAATTGAATAAAATTATTCACACTATTATTTTAGTAATTAAAAGCGATTTCCATCCCATCAAAAGCGGGATAGACATTTGGAGGAAGAAGGGCTTGAATATCCGTGTGCTTGCCAAACATATGGGAAATATGAGTGAGGTAGGCTTTTTTAGGCTTGATAAAGGCAATAAATTCGAGGGCTTCCTTTAAATTAAAATGTGAAATATGTGGAGATTCATGCAAGGCATTAATTATGAGAATATCCAATCCAAAGAGTTTTTCTCTTTCACTTTTCTCGATGGTCTTAGCATCTGTGATATAAGCAAAATCCCCAATTCTGAACCCTAGAACGGGCATTTTGTAATGATAAACTTGAATAGGAGTGATGGTGCATGCTGCCGATAAGTGGAATGGCGCAGTTGAAATGTTTCGTATGTTTATTTTTGGAATGCCAGGGTATGAATCGCCATTGAAAATATAATGAAATTCATTTTTTAAGGCATTTTCTACTGCGCTTGTACAATAGACATCCATTGCGGAATTAGAGCGATAATTATACGCTCTAACATCATCAAGGCCGGCGATGTGATCTTTATGTTCATGGGTAAAAATGATAGCCTCTAATTCCTCCACATTTGCGCGGAGCATTTGTTGCCTAAAGTCTGGACCAGCATCAATCACGTAATTTTTTTCCGCTACTTGAAAGAGTAAGGAGGAGCGTAATCGCTTATCTTTCGGGTCTTCCGATTTACATACGTTACAGTGGCATGCAATTAAAGGAACGCCTTGCGATGTGCCTGATCCTAACACGATTGCTTTTCCTTTCATTACTTGCGAATATAGTTTATTTTTATGGCTACAGTTCAATAACTTTTGCCGATTCATTTTTTCGAAGGAAAAGAGTCAGAATCGTTTTCACATCTCTATTTTCTTTCTGTTTATTAATATAGCGTTTGTAATCAGTGGGACCTTTTCCATGAAAGTGATAAGGTGCAAAGCCATATCCTTGATACACCCCATTTTCAATCCAAACGACGCTTTTCTCTATTTTTTCCCGGCCTTTATCGATAATATAAAAAGAACGACCTTCAAAAGTTAAGGCATCAATGCACTCGTTTACGCGTCTATTGTAGTCGTCTTCATGCTCAACATTAACGCAAGCTCCGGAACATTTTTTTATGGTGTAGTGAAAGCATGATTCTTGGCTTTGATACAAATCACATAGTTTTTGGCAAAGTTGGTAATGTTCTACTTTTGCGTATAAAAATTCAACACCTTCTTTTTTGCTGTTAAAATGAATCAAGGGGTAGGCATCATTTTTACTCAAAGATTCAATTTTTAAGGTAATGTATCCCCTTTCATTGAGCTGATCAAAAAGTCCGAAGGAAAACACACTATTTCTAAGCGTCCGATTATATAAGGGTTTGTGAATTTTAATTAATTCGCTTTCTCGCAACATGGCAATAAGGTCTGATCCTGTTATTTCGTATTCAATACGAACAATATCTTGAATCATTTTTATGGCCTTTGCTGTTTTCGTATTGTTTAAGTGCTGCTCCACTCGTTTCTTTATGGAAATGCTTTTTCCGATGTAAATTATTTTATTGAACTCATTATAAAACAGGTAAACGCCTGTTTTTAGTGGAAGGCTATCGATGGTTTCTATGGAGAGATTGGGGTGGATTTTTTTTGGATTTATTTCCGTTTGAATTAATCCAATTAAGCTTTCTTGATCTTTTGCATGCATAATTTGGAAAAGTTCAGCGGTCGCTAATGCATCACCGCCTGCCCTGTGCCTTCCGTTGATGCTAATTCCGAGGGATCGGGTTAGTTTGCCTAAGCTATATGATTCATGCCCCGGAATGATTAATCGCGCTGCTTTTACAGTACAAAGGTGTGGGAATCTAAAATCATAGCCAAGCGTTTTAAATTCACTTCTAAACATTCCATAATCGAAAGCTACATTGTGCGCCACGAAGACACAGCCCTCACAAAATTCAATTACTTTTTTGGCAATTTCATAAAACTTTGGTGCTTTAGCGACCATATGATCGCTTATTCCAGTTAAACGAACAATAAATTCAGGAATGGGTATTTCGGGATTTACGAGTGTGACAAATTCGTCGATTATCTTTTCACCATCAAATTTATAAATAGCTAACTCTGTAATCTTTGAGGCATTTACGCTCCCTCCGGTGGTCTCAACGTCGATGATTACAAAATTCATGCAGCGAAAGTATTCAAAAGTCCATTTACAAGTGTGAAAAAATCAATATATTTAGAAAAAAAAATCTAATTTAATTAGTGGATTATATTTTATAGAAATTAGTAGTAATTTTAGGCAGTATTTAGAAAAATTAATCATCAAAAATCATTGAAAATGAAATTAGCTATCTGTTTTTGTATTATAAGTTCTTGTTTTTTTGCTCAATCAAATTTTACTGTTTTCAACAATGGGGGGCAGAAGTTTTTCTTGATAATGAACGGGATCAAACAAAATTCATTGGCGCAAACCAATGTAGAGGTGAGTGGCGTTAAAAACGGTGGGTATTCGGTTAAATTAATTTTTGAAGATGGTAAAACGGGGGATATCGATAAGAATTTTTTCATTGAATCAGCAAGCGACATCAACACTAAAATAGTTTTTAAGAAAGGAAAAGGTAAATTACAATTGGTCAGTATGGTACCAACTGTAAGTGCTCAAAGCGGCTCCGATGTGGTTATTTTTAGACCGGATAACAATGCGGTTTATTCTGATACACCCGTGATAACCGAAAGACCAAGTGATAGACCAGTGATAACACAAACCATCACCACAGAAACTATCACTCAATCTACTGGTAACGGCAATGCGGGTATTCAGATTAATGTTTCTGGTACGGAAGGTCAAACGCCAAATAACACTACCCCGAATGGGACTCAAGGGGGTAATGGGTCTATAGGTATTTCAATTGCAGATCCGATCTCAGGGGAAAATATCAACCTGAATGTTGGCGTAAATATCAACGGTGGAACGACTACCAATGGTCAAACGAATATCAATCAAAACAGTAGCACCACCACAATCACCACGACCACTTCAAGCAATACCTCCACAAACGCCACTCCTGCGAATACTACTCCAAAGCCCGTAACTCAAGTTGCGGTTAACACAGGCTGTAAGAATACCCTAACGAATAGCACTGTTTTTATTGAAGATTTGAAGCTTCAAAGTTTTGAAGACGACCGCGTTGATGCCCTGAAATTGGCCTTGGTTAACACCTGTCTTTACTCGGTAGACGCAGAAAAAATCATGGACTTGTTTACATTTGATGCCAATCAACTTAGTGCAGCTAAATTACTGTTTGACCGCTTACTTGATAAAGACAAGGCCTCGTCCTTAACAAAGCACATTACCTTTGACAGCACCAAGATGGAATTCAGAAACTACATTAGTGGTAAAAATTAATTAGTTAGTCAACGCTAGCCTCGATACATTCCTCCTTCGTCGGAACACTCGGCTAGCTTCTATTAAGTTTTTCGAACGCATCTCGGCTAGCTTCCGTTAGCTTATCGAGTATATATAGCTAGCCTCGATACATTCCTCCTACGTCGGAACACTCGGCTAGCTTCTATTAGCTTATCGAGTGCATCTCGGCTCCGCTCGATGCAAATGAGTGAATCGAGCGGAGTCGAGAGTCACGGTAGAACGAGAGAAGCTGATTGTGATAAACAAGTCGTAGCGTCATCCCCCTTAATCCCCCTTCGAAGGGGGAAACTTGCCCGTTGAGTAAATCGAGCGGAGTCGAGAGTCACGGCTTACCTATAGAAGCTTATCGAACGCATCTCGGCTAGCTTCTATTAGCTTATCGAGTGGACACAGCTTGCTGTGGCTGTATCGAGAAAAGCACTTTTTTATCATACACCGATCAAATTATATGTGTATTAAATCTATCGTTGCTTTCGATTTTTACAATTTTATATTCTCTAGTCATAATAATTTTGTGTTTTAATGATGGTTTTGAAAGTCAACATCATCAAGTAATTACACCAAAAAAATATTTTATGAAACTGAAAAGGTTACTATTTACAGCACTTATGCTTACTTTCTTTGTGAGTTTAAAACAAAACACGTACGCGCAAACAGGGGCTGCTGTGCCAGGGCTAGAAATTTTTGACATCGCCATGACAAATTTATTAAATGATTATAACATTAAAGGCGGTCAATTAGCACTAACTTATAAAGGTCGCTTAATTTATAGCCGTGGATTTGGGTATGCTAATACCGCTACAAGTACGCTAGTACAACCTAAATCGATTTTTAGAATTGCAAGTTTATCTAAACCAGTTACAAGTATTGCCATTTTGAAATTGATAGAAGAAGGACAAATTAATTTGAATGATCAAGTGTTTGGTGTAAATGGTATATTGAATGATCCTATTTATCAAAACTATCTTGACATCGCGGTTTCTAACATTACCGTAAAGAATCTACTTCAGCATACCGGTGGTTGGGATAGTTATTATTCAGGAGATGCTTTTTTGGGGAATTGGACTGGAACAAATTCACCTTTTGCAATAACATCAATGATGGGTGTTACAGCACCTGGTTCGGTTGAAACAACCATTCAATATGTGCTCGAAAACACCTATTTGGATAAT
>JBILCD010000268.1:0-2858 GCA_044353285.1 Crocinitomicaceae bacterium
TGGCCTAGTTGGCGACAATGGCAGTGGAAAAACCAATATTTTAGATGCCATACATTACCTCAGCATGTGCAAATCGTACTTGAACACCTTGGACCGGCAAAATATAAAATTTGGGGAGTTGTTCTTCGCAATTCAAGGCCAGTGGAAAGAGAACGAAAATGAATCCCTTGTTACTTGTGCTGTGAAATTAGGTGCGAAAAAAGTAGTTAAACGAAATAAAAAAGAATACGAACGGCTAGCAGACCACATCGGATTATACCCCGTCGTGTTTGTGTCACCATACGATGGTGATTTAATTGCTGATGGAAGCGAATTAAGGCGCCGATGGATGGATGGCATACTCGTGCAAACAGACCGTGTATACTTGGATCAGCTTCAACAATACATTCGGGTCTTGGACCAGCGTAATGCCTTACTTAAAAATATGTATGAGCACCGGCTTTTCGATGCGGAAAGCATTGATGCTTGGGATCACCAATTGGTAAATTCAGGCGGTATTATTTATGAAAAAAGAAGTGCTTTTTTGAAGCAATTCATTCCAATATTTCAAAAATATTATTCCCTAATTGGTAAAGATTCCGAAGTGGTTGGACTTACATATCGCTCCCAACTAAACGATGGCGCATTTGCTGATTTATTAAAAGAAGCTGTTCGCAAAGACGCTGCAACACATTATACCAATGTTGGGATTCACAAAGATGATTTGTTGTTCACATTAAACGACTATCCAGTTAAAAAATTCGGGTCTCAAGGACAGCAAAAATCATTTATAATTGCCTTGCGCCTAGCCCAATACGAGTGGTTAAAATCCAATTTAGGTATTTCTCCTGTATTGTTGTTAGATGATATTTTCGATAAATTAGATGGTGCTCGCGTCGAAAAATTAATAGAAATTGTTACCGACGTTTCTTTTGGGCAAGTGATTGTAACAGACACAGATGGCAAAAGAATGGAGCGTCTTTTTTCTACTTTAACCGTTTCAAATTGTATCTTTGAAGTCAATTCCCAGCAAATTGTTTCAAATCAAAACGAAATACCATTATGAAGTCCTTTGACAAGCGCAGTGCAGATAGTCAGCCTTTAAAGGTTGTCATTGATCGTTTTTTAAAAGCGTTTTCATTAGAATCGAAAATGTTAGAAATGGATATCATCGCTGCATGGCCCGAACTAATGGGAAGTGCCGTAGCATTTAGAACGAAAAATATCAAAATACATAATAAGATTCTTTACTTAGAAATTACTTCTTCAGTTATGCGAGCGGAGCTGCTCAATGGCAAGGCAATTATTATTTCGAGATTAAATGAAAAAGCAGGAAAAGAGCTAATTAATGATGTTTGGTTTGGATAAAACTGATGTAAAAAATAAAATTTGGTCTTTAAAAGACAAGACCCTACCTTTGCAATATGAAATCAATTATTCTTTTTTTATTATTTATAGTTACCTTTAAATTAGCTTGTTACACACAAATCAAGGCTATTTATAATCAAGCCGACTATCCATTTTGGTTATATTTACCCTCTGATAGCATACTAAAAACCCACCCTCCTGTTCTTATCTTTTTACACGGGCGAAGTTTGTCTGGTACAGATCTTTCATTAGTTAAAAAATATGGTATAATCCATGAAATTGAAAAAGGAAGAAAGGTGCCAGCGATAGTAATTGCCCCTCAAGTGTTGGCAGGTAAATTTTGGGAGCCGAAGAAAATATTATCTGTCCTTCGATTTGTACAAAAAACATTTGAAACAGATACGAATCGCGTTTATGTAGCAGGAATGAGTTTGGGAGGCTATGGCACCTTAAACTTTGCCGGTGCTTATCCGGGAGTAGTTGCTGCAGGCGTAGCATTATGTGGTGGAGGAAATATTAAAGATGGATGTAATTTATCGCAAGTTCCTTTATGGATTCAGCATGGAACGTTAGATGAAAAGGTTCCCATCAGTGAATCAGAGAAAATTGTAAATGCAATTAAAAATTGTAATGGCGGGGAAAACCTAAAATATACCCGATTAGTTGGAAAAGACCATGGAGATTTAGAAAAAATATTTAGGACTGACGAAATGTATGATTGGTTATTTCAGTTTACGAAAGAAGAATAATAAATAAATAACTCTTTGTACAAACAAGCCTTTTTTATCTTTTTATTTTTTGTGAGCAAAGCCCTTAATTCACAAGAGCTAATGGATTACCAATTTAGCAAAAACTGGGCGGTCCTTCCTACTAAATTATCGCCAAACATTCAGAATGCAATAAAGGACAGTTCATTATTTAAGAATATCGATGTGTTCTACATTTACCCAACTTTACTAGTTGACGATCAGGATAAGCGATGGAATATAGGAATTGATGATACTGCCCATAGAAGAGAAGTGCTAGATTATGCCATCCGATTTCAAGCAAGTGCTTGGGCAGAAGCAGGACGAATGTATGCACCTTATTATCAACAAGCGCATATTCGATCATATGACAGCCTAGCGAATGGAGGACGAGACGCCTTACTTTTTGCCTATGCCGATATTAAAGCCGCCTTTGAATTTTACCTGGAAAATTATAACAATGGGAGAGGAATTATTTTAGCTGGTCACAGCCAAGGCTCTACCCATGTTAACCTCTTGCTAAAAGATTTTTTTGATAACAAGCCACTTCAAAAACAACTTGTTGTAGCCTACATGCCAGGAATTGGATTGGCCAAAAATGAGTTTTCAACTATTCCTTTTTTAACAGAATCTAAAGAAATTGGTGGATTTGTTACTTGGAACACCTTTAAAAAAAATGTCAATACCGATAATTACAACAAATGGCACAAAGGGAAAGCTGTGATAAATCCAATAACTTGGGATTTATCACCTTTAAGCAAAAAA
>JBILCD010000294.1:0-2823 GCA_044353285.1 Crocinitomicaceae bacterium
CAGGTAGTTGGTACGCAGGAGGGGATCCGGGAGTTATTACGATAACCCCAGGTACGTCCACTATAAATATGTCGGGTGTTGGAGCGACGTTTAATAATTTTCAAGATTGTTATGCAGCCAATACGACTCATAATTATTACAATGTAAACTTTACGGCAGCAAGTGGAACCGTTCAATTTAACCATCATTATAGTAATTCAACGAATAAGGTCTTAGGGAATTATAACCAAGTAACCTTTGGTGCAGGAGCCAACATCACCGGCGATTGGACCGCTGGGACCTTGGCAATGACATCAAACAATACCTATAATTTTCAGGCAGGGCGAACAGCGACCATTACCAATAACATTACCTTTGGTTCAATTTGTTTTGGAGGAGTAACTATTCAAAGTGCCACAGCAGGTACACAAGCTATCATTACAAAATCATCGGGTAATGTCAGTGGTCAAAATCTTAATATTAAGGATATCAATGCAACGGGCGGAGCGATTTATACCGCTTATGGTTCAACAAATATGGGCAACAATACGGGTTGGAATTTTGCAAGCACACAAACCTTAACGAGCTTAGGGGCTATCTCTACCGTAACCAACGGATTTAGTGTTTCTCCAGCAGCTGGCGCTGTATCCTATACGTGGACCTTACCTTCTGGCGCTGTTATCTTGGGTGGTCAAGGTACAAATGTACTTTCAGTCAACAACGTGAACGGTCAAATTTGTGTAACTGCCTCAAATGGTTGTGGATCAACAAGTGCAGCAAGTTGCATTAATACCGGTGTCGTTAGCATTGATTTAGGAGGAATTACTAACACGAATGTTTGCCAAGGCTTTACCACAGCGAATAGAAGCTATGTTGGCACCAACGGATCTCCTAATCTATACAGCATAGATTTTGATGCCACTGCAAATGCGGCGGGTATTACAGATATTGTCAATGCAGCCATTACATCTAGTCCACTGGCGTTTAGTATTCCTAATAATGTGTCTCCAGGTGTATACAATGGGGTATTGATAGTAACCAATTCAACGACCACAATTTCAAGTGTCAACTACAACATTACTTTGTCTGTCGTTGGTAATCCAACCATAGCAATCACCAGTTCACCTGCAGTTTGTCAGGGTATTACGACCAGTTCGATAAGTTTTTCTGGGACTTCTAATTCTCCCAACCAATACAGTATTGACTATGACCCAACTGCTAATTCAGCAGCATTTGTAGATGTAGTTAATCAGTCATTCCCTGGGTCACCCATCCCATTATTAGTTCCTGCAGGGGCAGCTCCTGCCACTTATTCGGCGAATTTAACCATTCTTAATACTACTACTTCATGTCAAGGAGTTTATCCAATTTCTGTTGTCGTAAATGCCATACCTGCTGCAACCTTTGGAGGTAATCCATCTGTTGTTGTCGGTACCTCATCAACTTCTATTTCACTAAGTTCTTTAGTGGGATCACCAAATCAATACAGTATTAATTTCGATAATACTGCCAATGCCGCTGGTTTTGTAGATTTGGTAAGTCAATCCTTGGGCGGGGCCTCAATTCCAATTTCAATTCCCGGTGCAGCAGCAGCAGGAACTTATAATGCTACCATTGTATTAACCAATAGTACAACCGGTTGTTCAAGTGCTTCAATTGCTATCACAGTAACATTAAATGCTTCAGTACCACCAGCCATTACACTTGGTTCAAATCCATCGATTTGTACAGGAACTACCATTGCCAATTTATCCTATAGTAACGCTACAAATAATCCTAATGAATATACCATTGATTTTGATCCTACAGCCAATGCTGCAGGTTTAGCTGATATAAATTGGGTTGCTATTGTCGCCTCTCCGTTTGCACTTCAAGTCCCTGCAAATATTGCAGCAGGAACCTATTCAGGAAGCATTAACGTTCGTAATACCATAACAAATATTTCAGGTACAGCTCAAAATTTTTCAATTGTAATTGGAACAACGCCATCCATTACCTTGGGATTAAATCCTTCCGTAAGCGTTGGTGCAACGACTACTTCTATTCCTTTTTCAGCTCCAATAGGTAGCCCGAATCAATATACCCTAGATTTTAATTCTGCAGCCAACACTGCTGGTTTTATCGATCAGACTAATGCAATTTTGGGAGGAAGCAGTATTGCCGTTCCAATCCCTGTTGGGGCAACTGCTGGAAATTATGTGGCAACTCTTGTGGTAACCAATACAACTTCAGGATGTAGCAGTCCTGTTTATAATGTTGCGGTTAGCATAATAAACGGAATTAATTATTATTGGGTAGGAGGCACTGGAAACTGGGGTGATATTAATCGCTGGTCAGCTACAGACGGAGGTACTGGTGGTGCAGGCGTTCCAGGAGTGAACGATAATGTTTACTTCACCAACAATTCATTCTCCGCTCCAAACCAAACCGTAACCCTTAACCTAGCTAATGCAAATTGTGTAAATATGTATTGGACCGTTACCACCAATACGCCTAATTTTGCATCTACCTCCTCAGCCAATAACCTAAACCTATACGGAAGTTTGTTGTTGACTTCCTTGCAAGGTTCTTGGACTACTTCCATGAATGTCTACTTTCTTGGTAATGGATTAAACACCATCAGCTCAGGAGGAAAAACCTTCGGATCGGTATTTTTCAATGGAACAGGTACATGGTCGAATACTGCGGCATGGAGTATGGGTAATCTGACTGTAAGCCAAGCAGCAACCTTAAATTTCATAAATGATGTTACGACATCTTCAACGAACATCAACGCCCCTGCAACAATCACATACAGTGCTTTGTCTCAGATAAACGGGAGCTATAATGTGTCTTCAGCAGCCA
>JBILCD010000104.1:0-8665 GCA_044353285.1 Crocinitomicaceae bacterium
TCTATGCGTTCTTTAGTAGCTATAAAAACTAAATTTTCCATTCCGAAAGGAGGAGTAACATTATTAAGCGGATAAAAACTAAAAGAATTCTCTTTTATTTCAGTAGCTTTAGTAACAACATTTATCTTATAATCGGGCTGAATATCGACTAAATAAACATACAAATAAACATTACTCGAATTAATTATTTTTAACCCATAACTTTCATCTTTAATAAGTTTGAGATTCTCTAAAGGAAGTTTATTTGATCTATCATTCTTATTATACACTTCAACTGTAAAATCAATGTTCCAATCTTCCGCTTCCATTTTTTTCAAAAGTTCAATTTGAGAAGCTTGTTTCATAAAGAGTACTAACGAATCATATTGCTCAGTGCCTTTGACAGTCATAGGCTTCATGTTTTTCAATGGCATATTCTCATCCAGTCCCACATAAATTATAACCTTACCACCATCAACCTCTTTGACCAAAAAATTGTAATCTGTTTTAACCAATTGTATGTTACTCATTGATTCGAGGCGTGTTTCAAGTTCCTTTTTGTGCTTTTTCAACTCCAATTTAACTTTTATTTCTGCGCCTGTTGATCCCTTTTTTTGAATGAATGCGCGATACAAGCCAATATTACTTTTTGAATCTTCAATGCCATTTGAAAGTTTAATTGTTGCCTTCATTGCAGATAATTCAGTGATTTTTCCTTCAAATAATGCCTTAGCATCTCTTGGATTATTCACTTCTGTACCAAAAAGACCAAGCTCATCACCTATCGACAATCCTGCAAGGCTTCCCGCATCTAAATTCACTTCATTAAAATAGATAGATTCTACATTAAAAAATGGCTTCGCAGGAATAAATGTATTTGAGAAAATCGCTTGATTTAAATCATCCCCTTCTATTTCTGGTATTTGTTTTCCATTAAAACTAAGCAACATGTTTTTTCTTACTTCGGAGAATAAATTGGCGTAGCTAGCATTTTCGCCTAAATTTTTCATCCCTTGAATTAGAAAATAAGTCAATGATCCATAACGCGTTTCGCTACCTTCGGGCTTGAACTCATTATTAACTTGTTCTGCCTTACAACCGAAAAACGCAACCATTTTCCCCATTGGTTGATTAGTCTCGTAGCTAAAATCAGTACCAAATGCCTCGGAAGTATCTTTCTCCGCAGACTGTTTCCAATTTGCTGGTGCGCATACCTCAATTGATCCGCGTACACTTGGATCATCAGAACCTCTTGTTGAAGTTCCTGAATGGCAGGCATCTATTACTAAAACAACTTGACCTTTAGCCCCAATTTTTTTGCGAATATTATCGAAATGAACTTTCATTTGATCATCCACATAGTGATGCTCCATTTCATAAGTTCCATTTTTATCAAATGCCATTGGCGCATTATACAAAACAAAAGCCTCATCGTATCGATCTTTTTCATCACCTCCAACAATTCCTTTTCTTTTTTTAGGTTTAATGTCTGCTACTTGTTGACCATGACCTGAATAATGGAAGTAAACGATATCGCCTTCTTTCAATTTATCGGTCAAATTTTCAAAAGCTTTATCTAAATTTTCAGGAGTAGCCTCTTTATCGATTAGAAAAGCGCAATTGATTTCTTGAAATTGTTGTTCTTTTAACATTTTTTTCACCAAGTCTACGTCATTATTAGAACTCAAATCTTTCCATACTGTTTCCCCTGTTTCATTAGTTGGATAGTCGGCAATTGCAACGATAATTGCGTGCTTAGTTTGGGAAAATAAAACCGAAAAACAAAAGGAACAACTTATAAAAAAAAGAAACAGGTTTTTATTATTCATAATTTGTTTTCCATTAATAAAATTCTAAGATATTTTGTCAATTATTTGCTAAAGAAATTACTTTAGTTTTGACTAATTTTTCGAAAAATAGTTAGCTAATGTAATTGATTTATTTAACATTATGAACATTTAAATAAATTTAGTTACAAACCTATCAATTTGATTTGTAAATATTTATGGTTTTGCACTTACCAATCAACTATTCTGAGCTACATTGTTGATTTTTCAACTTATCTAGTTTTCTTCACTAGAAAATAATAAACAGCCTAAAAAATATAAATAAGGTTTAATCCTTCAATTTTTCTAATTCATATCGTTTTTCTAATTCATTTTCAACCAAGGTCCAAATAGTTATGACATCCGAACTGACATTATCAATATACCAACAGTTTTCACCCGAAGTCATAATTATAGTAAAAACTAAATCGTAAGAACCGCAAATGGAAACTTGACTTAATGATACAATGACTTCATCATCCTCATTGAAAATATTTAAAATATTTTCTGACTCATTATATTGTAAATCGTAAAGTAATCCGTCCCCATGATAGTTATCCTTCCAATAACCATTTAAAAAATTAAGATTATTATTTATACTTGTGTCTATTTCCTCTGAGTCTGTTTCCTCTGAGTCAGTTTCCTCTGAGTCTGTTTCCTCATACAAAGCAATCTGTTCGTCCCATCTATGGTTAATATAGGGCACATAAAGACCTGTGCCTAATTGGCAACAGAAATCTGATTTTTTATTTTTTATTATTATGTCATCGTCTATAAAAGATAATGATGTTGACTTATCCGTCGTGTAAAATATATTATCGTTTATGTTTTTTGTAAGTATGAATTTTAAGACATCACATTCACTATCACAATCATAATTGGTTTTCTCATGAAAAATATCAAGGTTATTTTCATCAAGCATAGAAACCATAATCTTACCAAATTCAGAAGATTCATACTCCCTCATAGATACATATTCTTGACAATGAATATAGGAAGTCAAAATAATAAAAAATCCTATTAGCAAATTTCGAAACAAACAAATTATCATTTTCTTATCTTTTATTGTGTATGCTAAAATACTATTTATTTTATAAATAGATTTCTCTGTATTGTTTTAAGTGGTGGTTCAATGTTTTCTTGCTATCTTAGATTAATCGTAAATTTGTGAAATAGATTCATCCTTTAAAAATTAGCTATTAAAATGATTAAAAGGTGGATTTTTAATAAATGGGCCGATTTTCAGCTTAAACGGTTGGAAAAAGCCCTTCTATTTCCTGAAAAGCATTACGCTAACACATGGAATAACTTGATGAATGCTCCAAAGCACCCTCTTCAAAATCAACTTTTAAAAACGGATGATATTAATACCTTACGTCAACTTCCGATTACCAATTACAGTGACTATCACAGTGTCTTTAAACAGAGTTTAAGGACTAAAATAAACCCGTTAATTGATGAAAAAATAGAATTTTGGTGTTGCTCAACTGGTTCAACTGGCCTTCCAAAAATTATCCCAATTTCGGATAGCGTTATTAAATCTCGTATGGAGGGAGCGGCATTTCAACCTGCTCAACTTATAAAAGCTTTTGGCGTTTATTCAGGAGCTCCAGAAATCATTTTTGTTATGCCGGGTCAAACGCAAGAAATTGCACCAGAATTACCAATTGGTCAGGTGGGCTATTATTATTACTCGAAAATGCCCAATTGGGTAAAGAAGAAATTTGTTTTTCCAAAGGAACTGTATAAGGAGGAATCTCTATTCAATGATTGGCATTTATTGTCAGCATTACTGAGTGATATTTCAGGTATTAGTACTTCCATCCCAACTCGATTAACGCATTTTTTCAAGCAAATCAACTTAGAGCGCATGAATATTCTAGCGCATCTAGAAAAGCGAGATTGGCCTCCAATTATTACACATAAAGTAGATGAGAAACGAATTCAATTCTTATTGAAAATTCTTCAAAATCCAATTCACCAGATCAGTGAAGTATGGCCCTCTATACAATTTATTTCATGTTGGAAAGCTGGTGAAGTTTGTCAGCGTCAATTAAAAGATCTAAAAAGTCAATTTGATTTTGGGTCTATTACTTTTGTCGATTTGACTTACAACGCTGTAGAAGGTCATTTTAATCTCCCTGGAATAGAGGGTGTTGGTGGGCCGGTAAATCCATTTGGTGGGATTTTGGAATTCTATGATGAAAAGAATGATAGTTACTTATGGCCGTGGGAATTGAAAATTGGAGGGATTTATGAAATAGTAATCACTAATTCGATAGGATTTTGTCGTTATCGTACGTATGACCTTGTTGAATGTTCAGGGTACGAAGGTAAGATGGCAAAAATTTGTTTCCACTCTCGTGCCAACTCTGAAATAAGCTTAGGTTGGGCTAATATTGAAGAAAAGGAACTTTACGCTGCTTTAGATAAGGTGAATATAGGTGATCTATCAAGACTTTATTTTGTATTAAATAATAAGGGTAATGGTCTTACACTATGCTCGTCAGATGGCCAACTAGCATCTAAAATTACTTTACTCAATGACTATTTAGAAAAATCAAATGCCAATTATTCAAAACAAATTACAATGGGAACCATTGAAAAATTGAGCTTCAGACAAGATACAGATGAGCAATACAATCATATTCGGCTAAAAAATGCTAATTCGAAGGGACTCATTCTTAAAGAATAATGCTAGAAAATAGGTTTTACTTCCCTTTAATCTGTTGAAAAGCATTCTCCAAATCGTTTATCAAATCTTCAGGATCCTCCATTCCAAAACTTAACCTAATTGTCGATTTATCTAAACCCATGTCCTCTTTCTCACAATTATCCATGGAGGCGTGACTACCAGTATAAGGCTGAGCAATCATTGAAGTCACACAAGCCATTCCAGTTCCGGTACTAAAAAGTTTTAAGTGTGAACAAAATTGGCTATAATTATCAATAATGTTTGAATCCAGATCTATGAAAATAAGCGTTGCATAATTCGTTAATTGAGTTCCATCCACCTTCGGGTAATACACCTTTTTGACTTCATTTTTCGTTTTCAAATAATCCACCAAACGCTTTGTATTAATAGCCTGCCTTTCCAATCTAACATCAAGTGTATGCAAGCTTCTTCTCAGTAACCATGCACTATTTGGGTCTAAATTTGCTCCAGTATAAAATCGTCTCGACCTCAATTCTTCGGCTAAGTCCTTTCTATTCGTTAAAAGAATCCCTCCCATTACATCGCTATGACCTGAAATATATTTTGTTGCGCTATGCAATGAAATATCACCTCCAAAAGAACAAGGACTTTGGCAAAGAGGTGTTGCCCAAGTATTATCAATCACTAACAAACAAGTGGATTTTAACGCTTTAAAGTGTTTCGAAACCTTAGCAATATCAATTGTAAATAAAAATGGATTCGTTGGTGTTTCAAAGAAAACCATATCCATTTCTTTTAATTTTTCATCAATTGATTCTAAACTTAAATCAGTCACCTCAAGCTCTAGTCCATAATGTTCAGTGTACCATTGAATTAATTTAAACGAACAGCCATAAACATGCTTATTGACAAGAATACGCTGTCCAGGCTTTAAAAGTGAAAGTGTCAATTGAATGGCCGACATACCAGTAGTTGTTGCTAGACCGTAATCTGTATCTTCCAATACACGAATTGCATCTTCTAATTCTGCAACATTAGGGTTATTAAGTCTTGAATAAAAATAATCTGATTGTGACTCAAATGCGGAATTTTGATAAATAGGAGTCGCAGCAGGAAAAGCCTTCGTTACATCTGCTCGAGTATGCGTAGAAATAGTTTTGTTCTTCATGTTAATTCAAGTACTTATCTGATGATGTAGAGGCATTTTTCACTGGGAAATGCGCTCTATCCAATACGGGTAAAAAATCTAATTCAACATCTATATCTATTTGAACTGATAGTAATAATTCTTGAGCATTACTTTTAGAAAGTATTAATCGTTCCAAGCCAGCCGTAATTTTTAAAAATTCCACTTCTCCTTCTGGGAGTCTTTCTATTCTTAAAAATGCATCTTTATGCTTATCATCAACAATAATGTGCAAGCTGTTCACAGCTTCTTTTTTCCAATCAAAAGTAAGTGATCGTTTTGGCTGAAAATTAGGAACTTCTATTTTCTTTGACACACCCAGTTTTGGTTCAATAATCGGAGTTTTCGTTCCACAATTACTGCAATTTCCGTTGTTATCAATTGCTTTTACCTCAACTGACAGTCCGAAACGTTGTACTAACTTCTCATTACATGACTTGCAGTTTGTATTACTTACATTATCGGCATAAACGTTTCCTAAATAGCAATACTCTAAGCCAATGTCGAGAACGATTTCTCTTAATTTAAGCAATGTTTCAATGCTTGTCCTTTCCTTTGTATATCTAAAAGCCGGGTGATATGCCACCAAATGAAGAGGTATATGAGTTCCTAAATTTTCTTTCATCCAGATGGCTGTTTTTGCAGCGTCTTCTCCATCATCATTCAGATCAGTTACAACAAGCTGACTGATTTCAAGGTGTCGATCCGTTTGACCAATTAACTTAATCCTGTCCAAAACGGGCTGTAATTCTCCTTTTGTTTGTTTTTTATACATTTCTGGATCCATACCTTTCAGGGATACGCTGAAGATATCGATGACTTCAATTAACTCTTTTAAAGGCTCTTCCTCAATATAAAGAGCAGACTTATACAAGGTTTTAATTCCGTTCGCATGAGCCAGCCTAGAGGTATCTACAACAAATTCTTGCCATACAACAGGGTCATTATACGTCCAAGAAATTATCTCAATTCCATTTTCAATAGCTAAATCAATAACATCCTGAGGTGTATAATGATGAACGTTTTTATCATTCAAGAATTTCACCTGCGATGTTTGCCAATTTTGACAATACGAACAAGCCATCATACAGCCAACATTTCCCATGCTCAGTATTTTTGAGCCCGGTCGATAATGATTCACTGCTTCCGTCTCAATATTTTCAATTGTTGCTTGAACTGAGATACCATAGTTAAATGTGTGCATTTCGCCTTCCACATTTCCCCTGACTTGACAAAACCCTTTTTGACCAGGTTTTAACTCACAATGTCGCGGGCATAAATCACATTGGATTTTCTCTCCTGCATTGTGCCAATAATTCGCTGGCCTTGAATTAGAACGCCAATTTTCTGCTTTAAAATCTGTCATATTTCTGTTTTTATTGCAATTAGTTCTTCCATAGAGAAAGGTACGTATTCTTTTTGGATAGCCTCTTGCAGCATTAGGTAATTTGTAAATTTTGAACTTCCTTTAAGTTCCTTTGATAATTGAGAGTAGTTTTTAATTATGGGTGAATTGTATACTTTAATCAAGGTTTGAATTGGGTCAATCATTTCTGTTTTTCCGTAGCGCTCAACATAAAGCTTTTCTTCTTCCGAATTGATTATAGATAAGGTGTCAGTGTTGCATCTATTTGCAAAGCGCAATGCCTCCCATGGTTCCATTCCAATAAGGACATCTACTGAACAGTTAGGTATTTGACTTGAAAAATAAGCCTTGCTTTGAGGATCTAGCAGAATCCTTAATTCTGCATAAACAGAACCCATTCGTTGCGCTCCACCTTTAAATGTTGCGCCTTCACACTTCAATCCTTTGTTCATAGCAAGTTTTCTGAGCATATTGGACAAGGTTAAGACGCCTTGTCCGCCTGTACCAGCAATAATAATATTTAGTATTCCTTTGTCGCTCATATCATGTCTTGAATTGAGATTGCCTCATTCGGACAAATTTCGTTACACACTCCACACCTCACACAACGATCTAGATCAATGGCCAATTCCTGATCAGGACTTGATTTAAGATTTATGATTGCCGGACAAGCTAATTCTTTGTAGCACTTTGAACATGATCCACATTTTGTGGCATCTATAGTAGGATAGATTACATTTCTGCGACTTTCGATAAAGTCATTTCCTTTTAGTACACATGCGCCCTTCACCCAAAATACACGAACTCCTTTTTTAGGCAGCTCATCTTTGAATTTTTGAATAAAATCTTTCGGATCATAGGGTGAAACATCAATCACCGTTTTCACACCCATGCCTTCAAGAAATTTATGATGATCAAAATCAAACTCGGAGGGTGAAGGTTGGTGTCCAGTCATTGCGATGGTACTGTTATCGAAAACCATATGAATGAGGTTAATATCATTATGCACCGCACTCATAAGTGACAATGCGCCGGCATGGAAGAAGCTACCGTCGCCACCAGTTGAAATTACAGGTTGATCGGTCAAGACTTGCGCCATTCCTTGTGATACACCAATACCCGCATTCATACACATAAGCCAATCTGCTCGAAATGGAGCTAATGACGAACAGCCGATATCACCACCAATTACACCATTCAATTCTTTCAAAACTGAGTCAATTGAATAATATGACCCCGTATGTGGGCACCCTTCACAAAAAGTCCCCAATCGTTCGGGAATTTCAGGAACGGTTAAGCTCTTTTTTTCTGCGACTTCAATTTGGAATACTTCTTCGAAATAAGCCTCAATTTGATCGATTGTAATTTCACCGTATTTTGGAAAAATATCCTTTCCATATATGGAGCATTTCAAGAAATTGAAGAAGTTCATTTTTAGCTGATTTTCTAAAAAACCATCCTGATCTTCGATAACCGTAATGACATCCTTTCCTTTAATGAACGATACTAAATCATTTTCATTCAACGGAAATACTAAATCGACATTCAGTAAATGAACTTGATTTTGAAGTTCATGTCTTTCGATAAGTTCCCTAGTCATAGAATAAGACAATCCTCTGACAAGAATGCCGTGTTTTGCATCCGCATTAAAA
>JBILCD010000105.1:0-8657 GCA_044353285.1 Crocinitomicaceae bacterium
TTGCAAAAACGGTCAATGAACAAGGAATCGAAATGATCTTAGTCCGCAGCGCCACGACAGTAAGAAAAGAAGTGATCGATGCCTGCCCCCATCTAAAATTAATTGGCAGAGGAGGCGTTGGAATGGACAACATTGATGTCGCTTACGCACGCGAAAAAGGAATTACCGTGATCAACACACCGGCATCTTCTTCACAATCTGTGGCAGAGTTAGTAATGGGACACTTATTTTCCTTGTCTCGATTTCTCCAAGATTCATTTAAGAATATGGAAAGTGGTGATTTTTCAAGCCTAAAAAAGAAGTATGCTAAAGGTATTGAATTAAGAGGGAAAACCATTGGAATTATTGGTTTTGGAAGAATTGGACAAAGCCTCGCCTCCTATGCCTTGGGAGCTGGAATGGATGTGATCGCAGTGGATCAGTTTACTACACCAGTAAAAATTAGTGTGCCTCTTGGATTGAATAATAATTTTGATGTTGAAATCACGCCAACTACAGACTTGCAAAGCGTATTAGGAAAATTGGATTACATCTCTTTACACGTTCCAAAACAAGCAGACGGAAGTGCGGTGATTACAGCTAGTGAATTTTCAAAAATGAAAAAAGGCGTGCTAATCGTAAATGCATCAAGAGGAGGAGTTATCGATGAAAATGATTTATTGGTTGCTCTTGACGAAGGAATAATAGGTGGGATTGCCTTGGATGTTTACGAAAACGAACCGAACCCAAGAAAAGATTTATTGAATCACCCAAAAATTGCTTGTACACCACACATCGGGGCGGCAACATTAGAAGCACAAGATAGAATTGGAGAAGAACTAGCGCAATTGATAATTGGGCAGTTTAAAACAGCATAAGATAATTTGAAAGCTACTAAGGCAGATTAATCTTCCATTATCTCAATCGATTCAATCATATCGCCTTGATGAATAGCATCAATAACATCCGCTCCATCTATTACTTTTGCGAAACAGGTATGAACACCATCTAAATGAGAGGTATTATTTCTTGAATGACAAACAAAAAATTGAGATCCACCGGTATTTCTTCCAGCATGCGCCATGGATAATACCCCACGATCATGATATTGATTTTCGCCAGTTAATTCACAGTCAATTTGATAACCAGGTCCGCCTGTTCCTGGCATACCATTAGCTCCAGATCGAGAATTTGGACAACCACCTTGAATAACAAAATCGTTTAGGACACGGTGAAATGTCAAGCCATCATAATAGCCTTCCTGTGCCAATTTAATAAAATTAGCAACTGTTTTTGGAGCGTCTTTGGTATAAAAAGAGACAAGCATATCTCCCTTAACTGTTTTAATAATTCCTTTCATTAAATAATTTTTGGGCAAATTTATGAATATAATGCCAATAAATATCAATTCTGTTGAAAACTACGTTGAAAACCCCTTAAAATAAATCAAATTTGATGTTAGGCGAATATTAACTTTGTAGATAGCCAATAGAAATATTCATTATATGTTTGGAACATTTACAAAGAAAAAACTAAGTGACAACCAAGTTGCCAACATTTTCATAAATGCGCTATATGATTCTGTTGACAATGGGTTTGGCGTTATCGCTCAATGGATAAATGAAGACCCTGCTTTTGTTGAATCACCTAAAATTGATTTGGCAAACAATAATGAATTCGCTTTAATTGTGATTTCAGGCAATATTTCTTTACTTGAAAGCAGTTTTGAAAGTAACCAAGCGGAGCGAGTTGAGAAATTAATTTACCAAAAGCTAGCGACGATTTACGAACTATCCGAATTGGATATCCGAAACATTATTAAAGAGTACAGAAGTTTTATTAATAGAATTAACATGCCATCTAAAAACATGATTTATGGTATGTCAAAGGCTGTCTTTTACAAATACAATTTGAATGATTTTCAAGACGAATATTTCAAGCGCATGCAAGTTCCAAATCCACTATTCTTAAAAAGAATGGATGACATCATGGGGAACTATCTTTGGAATTGGGATGCTTTCTTTAAGAAGTATAGAATATAATTTGAGTGTACACTTTTGTGCCACCAATCAAAATAATAATCAAATTAATAACGCGACCAATTAACTCAATTTGATAAAGTATTCTATTTCCCTTTCTTTTTTTCTTGACAAAAAAAACACCACGAAGTAGCAGCGAAACAAAAGTCAAGACGCTGATTATTCTTTTTGTCCGATAAAAATCGGACCTTATTTTCTTTGTCCTTTTGTCTTGATACAAAAGAACGAAAAAATCAAGTCGCTGATTATTCTTCAATACACTCCACTCTTGAAATAAGACCGTTTCAGCGATCTCTGCGAGCTGCATTACGGTTCCCTTATTTAAATTCGCTGCACTTTATCAGAATAATAGGCGACAGGAGAAAAAAAATGAATTTATTTTTTAAAATGAAAGCTTGCATAAGAGAATGATTGTATTGAAATAAGACTTGGGTACCGTGCATCTCGACTTCGCTCGATGCCCTTTAAGTGAATCGAGCGAAGTCGAGAGACACTTATAAAGAAATCATCGAAAGGCACCGAAGTTTCAGTGTGCCTTAGAATTGGAGAGAATGAACGCATGTCACTTTCGAGTTTTTTTGCTGCTTTTTTTGCGGGCCTTCGAGAGCCTCAGTTACCTAAAAAAAGTAGGGTGAGTAGGAGCGAAGCTTAAAAAAAAAGTCAAGGCTATAAATTTCTATTTTTCCGCCGTGGAGGACGCTAGTATTCACTAAATAGTGCTCACTACGAATGAATTCTTAATTTTTAATTGTAACTTATTTTACTGGTACGATTGCGAATACTCAAAAAATATAATTCCTTTAAATTTTTAAATACAAAATTAGTGAACTCCTCTCATCAATTTCTTAAGGAAAGGTGCTACAATGATCACCACTACTCCTGTAATAATTCCGTAGATCGCTAATTGATGATATCCTTCTGTGTATAGATTTAGTTTCACAGTAGCACTTGCGTTCTGATCTGGCGATGCCATGCCAGCACCCAGAATTCCGGCAACATATTGGCCGTAAGCACTCGCTAAAAACCACAAGCCCATCATAACACCCCAAAGCTTCTTGGGAGAAAGTTTTGTCATGAGGGAAAGACCAATCGGCGAAAGAAACAATTCAGCAATGGATATTACAAAATAGGCAGCTGTAAAAACCAGCAGTGATGTTTTACCATCCGCACCCGCAAAAAATCGATTAACATAAAAAACATAGAAAGCACCACCAAGAAATAGAAATGCCAAGCCGAATTTTACAAAATAATTGGGTTCAATTTTCTTGCGCTTCATCCAAATCCACATCAAGCCTATCAGCGGACTGAAAATAATAACAAATAAAGAATTGGATGAATTATTAATGACATTTGGATCGATATTTAAAGAGAAAAGATCAGAGTTCAAGTTGTCTTTTGCGAATAAACTTAAAGATCCACCACTTTGTTCGAAGAAAGCCCAGAATAGAATAGATAGGAGAATAAAAACGAGGGCTGCAAGCATCTTTTTATTTTCTTGCCATCCCAACTTTAGCATTTCATACATCAAATACATTAGTGTGGCAGGACCAATGATGTACATAAAAATGTCCGTGTAATGCGTATTGGTAATCATGATGTAAATACCTGGCAGGATTAAGATAGACCCCGCATAAACCATCCATTGATTTCTTTTAGCACTTGTTGGTTTTGCTGGTATTGGCGCCAATCCGATAGGACCAAGATTTGCCCTGGTAACAAGAAACGTAATCAATCCAACAATCATAAAACCACCAGAGAGTAAAAAAGCTAAATCCCAGGTATACATTTTCCCTACATAAACACAAATGGCACCACCAAGCAGTGCCCCAACATTAATTCCTGCATAAAACAAACCGAAACCTGCATCACGGCGGACATCACCTTCTTTGTACAACTCACCCACCATGGTGGAAATATTTGGCTTGAAAAAACCTGTGCCAATAATAAGTAAGCAGATGCCATAATAAAAATAATGTTCCGCTGAAATACCCAAAACAACACTTCCTGAAATCATCAAAATTCCACCCCACAGCAGCGATTTCTGGAAGCCTAAAATTTTATCGGCAAACAAACCACCAATGAATGTAAAGGCATAAACGAATGCTTGAATGGCACCATATTGTAGATTAGCATTCTTATCACTTAACAATAAGACATCTACCATAAAAATGGTGAGCATGCCCCGATTTCCATAGAAACAAAAACGTTCCCACATTTCTATAAAAAACAAATACCACAATTGCTTGGGGTATTTACCTTTAAAATCTTGAATTTGTTCGAGGGTGATTTCTGTCTTATTTGCCATTAAAGAACATTATTTTCTTTCATTACACGGTTTAACCAACGCAGCATAGCCAATAAAATAAGCGCAGCAGCCATTACCAAACCAAAGTTGAGATAAAAGAAATTTTCTTTTTGTTCAGTAGTTTCCCAAAGACTTGAAAGCATCCCTGAAAGTTTATTTCCAACTGAAATAGCTAAGAAAAAGCCACCCATCATTAAGGCTGTTATTCTCGGCGGACTTAATTTGGAAACCAATGAAAGACCCATTGGGGACAAACACAATTCACCAATCGTAATCACGCCATACGATGCGATCAACCACATAGAGCTCGCTTTCATGTCCATATTGTTTGTTGCAAATACGGCACCTACCATTACTAATGCAGACAATGCAGTAATGATTAATCCAATGAATATTTTCGTAGGCGTACTTGGTTCTCTTTTTCTTCTTCTGAAGAAACCCCATATACCGACCATTACAGGTGTTAGTAAAACAACCCAAAAAGGATTGATAGATTGGTATAATTCAGTGGAATAGAGTTTTAAGTCTTTCCCCTTTGCAGGAATTTTATCCTTTTCAAGATTACTGAAATACATCCGAGATTTCTTTTGTAGTTCAATATTCATGTTGTATGAAGATTTAGCCTCTAATTCCTCCTTTGTTGTTTTAGGCATCGCATCAGCAACTTTTTGTAATTTACCAATTGAGTCATTAAAAGTTTTATCATCAGACGAAACCAAATCATTATTAACAACAAGTTGCGCCATTCCTACTTTATCTGCGACACCTGCCACGCCTGCCGACATTTCTCTATCGGTATGGTCTTCTGCCCAAATCGTCAGCGCATCTCCATTTTGATGGAAGATTGCAAAAAACAAAATCACACACGTAAATACTGCGAGTAATGCTTTAATGGCTCTACTTTCTTTCGCTTCAGATTTGAACGCCAAGTAAATAAAGAATCCAATCACCGGAAGACAACCAATAATAAAGGCATCATTCGTATCAGACCCTAAAAAATTCCCTGGAAGCATGTACCCTATTGTTCCAAAAAGAAACATGGGCAAAACTGTTAATCCGAGTATTTTCATGGTAGACATATCGCCATCTTGAAGCGGTTTAACAACATCGTACGATTTAATGTGACGATTTCCTAAAATAAAGATGATAACTCCTACTAGCATCCCCACACCTGCAGCAGCAAAAGCTGCTCCCCAACCATAGTTAATTCGCATGTAGGCGGCTACAAAATTACAAATGAAAGCCCCAATGTTTATTCCCATGTAAAAGATATTGAAACCAGCATCTTTTTTGTCTTTTAAAGAATCTTCACTGTATAAACTTCCAACCAAGGTTGAAATGTTTGGTTTGAAAAAACCATTTCCTAAAATAATCAAAAGTAAAGCAATGTAAAAAGAGGTGGTCGAATGCACGGATAATAAAAAGTAACCGGCTGCCATCATCAAGCCACCAAGGATAATAGACCTTCTGTATCCTAAAAGTCGGTCAGCAAGTAAACCACCAATAAAAGGCGTTAAATAAACTAAGCCAAGATAGGTGCCATAGATGTCTGATTTTGTTCCATCAGAAAATCCCATTCCTCCGTTGTTCCAGCCATCAATCATATATAAGGAAAATATCCCTAACATTAAATAATAGCCGAAACGCTCCCACATTTCTGTTCCGAACATGAACCAAAGTCCTTTTGGATGTCCAAATTTCATTTCAATTTTATTCGAATTGTCTACTTTATTTTCCATGATTTTTTAATTTGTGTGAGCCGAATTTAATAATAATTGTTTACGATTGATTAAAAAATTATAAAAATGAGTTGAAGAAATTACCAAACAAGAAATCTATACCGCTATACACCGTCAATTATTATATGATAATGTTATACTTTTCCTTAACTTTACGTTTCAAATCAACTAACAATTTTAATTATGAAAAAAATACTTTTACTCTCATTCGCTTTTTCAATAAGCTTTTTCCATTTTGGACAGCTATTTTCTGATAATTTTGACTCGTATACGGTTGGATCCTATTTAGGACCACAATCATTAACATGGTCTACTTGGTCTGGAACTGAAGGTGGCGCAGAAGATGCAACCATCACTGCCGCTCAATCTAGTTCAAATCCGCATTCAATCTATTTCTCATCCACTGCGGCTAATGGAGGACCTCAAGATGTTGTGTTAAAGTTTGGACAATTATACAATTCTGGAATTTTCACACTGCAAAATAAACTTTATGTGAATACCGGTAAAAAAGCCTACTACAATATTCAAGGGGCAGTAACGATTGGGAATTTATGGGCATTGAATGTGAATTTAAATGCAGGAAGCTTAACTATTGATGATGGTATCACCTCAAATTTAGTTTCAACCAATTATCCTCAAGCCACCTGGTTTGAATTAAAAATTGTAGCCAACTTAACCTTACAAGTATGGAAAGCTTACATCGATGGCGTATTGATTGGAACTTGGACAAATGGGGTAAATACAGTAGCATCTACTGACTTTTTTCCTACACAAAATTCTCAATTCTATGTTGATGATGTAAGTTTTGATCACCAAACCTACACGCTTCAAAATTTAAATGCAATGGTTTCGCAATTAAATGTTGGTGGAAATATAGCTGGTCAAAATGTTACCCCATCTGTTTCCATAAAAAATGCTGGTGTTACTGCAATTACCTCATTCAAAGTAGATGTTACTTACAATGGAACAACATACACTCAAAATATTACTGGCGTTAACCTAGCAAGTTTGGCAACATACAATGTTACTATGCCTTCCATGCTATTGATTGCGGGAAGTCAAAATGTAGTGGCAACAGTTTACGATATAAACGGTGGAGTTGACAATGATATAAGTGATAACGTAATGACACAAAGTATCAATCCAGTTGTTCCAGCGGCAGGTAAAATGGTTGTAAGCGAAGAAGGAACAGGAACTTGGTGCCAATGGTGTCCAAGAGGAGCTGTTTTTATGGATAAATTTGCAACAGATTATGATGGATTTTGGGCAGGAATTGCTGTTCACAATGGTGATATAATGACTGTAACTGATTATGATGCAGGAATTGGCGCTTTTATCTCTGGGTATCCAAGTGCTTTAGTTGATAGAGGTAGCGAAGTGGATCCATCAGGAATGACACCAGACTTTTTTGCTCGATTACAAACACCTCCAGTGGCTACATTAATTAACGGTGCTACATGGGATGCAAGCACTCGAATCTTAAATGTATCTGTTAAAGCAACATTCGCTTTACCTGCTACAAGCAGCTATACTATGGCTTGTGTATTAACTGAGGATGCCGTAACCGGTGTAGGTTCTGCTTACAATCAATCAAATGCCTATGCAGGAGGTTCAAATGGCGTGATGGGCGGATACCAATCGTTACCAAATCCTGTACCAGCGTCTCAAATGGTTTATGACCATGTTGCGCGAGTTATTGCTCCAAGTTTCACTGGATTTACTGGAGCATTTCCAGCAGTCGTTAACGTGGGAGAAAATCACATTGTTAACTTTAGCTTTACCCTACCATCAACTTGGGATGAAAATGAAATAAACATCATTGGAATGATCATGAGCCCAAATGGTAGAATTGATAATGCAGGAACAGCTACCATAACGGAAGCCGTTACAAATGGCTATGAAAATGGAACTTTTGCTGGCCTATTTGATGCATTACCTAATCAGATAGATGCTACAATTCAAATTTATCCAAATCCTGCCTCTGATAAAGCGACCATTGCCATAACTTTAGAAGAAGCGAAGGATGTCTCTATTGAGCTATTCGATCTTAATGGAAACTTGTTAAAAGCTGCTACTTACTCAAACTGGCTAGGCTTATCAACTGTTGAGATGAATACAAATCAACTTAATGCTGGTGTTTACCTAGTTAAAATTAACATTGGTGGAGAAATCTCAAGTAAAAAATTAGTTGTTGAGTAACAAAAAATTTCTTAAAAAATAAAGGGGCTTCTGCCCCTTTTTTTATGTCAAAAAGTTAATTTTGCACATGCAATTTTCCTTAGCCTTCGTTCGATTTAATTGGTGTGCCTTAATCCTGATCTATCTCATTATTACAGCTGGAAGTTTTGTTCGTATTTCCGGCAGTGGCATGGGCTGTCCTGATTGGCCGAAATGTTTTGGTAGTTGGATTCCACCTACCTCAGCAAAAGAGTTGCCTGATAATTACAAGGAAATTTTTCTCGCCAAACGAACCAAAAAAGTAGAAAAATTCAATCGTCTCCTTCAAGCAATAGGCATGGAAAATACTGCCACTAAGCTAAGCAGTGATCCTGATATTTATAAAGAGGAATCATTTAACGCAACAAAAACATGGGT
>JBILCD010000269.1:0-2799 GCA_044353285.1 Crocinitomicaceae bacterium
GGAAATTCACTCCTATTTTATTCAATCTGGATTTCGTGCATCAACGCACCTTTTCGGCATCGCTTATAATCCAGTATCTATTGCTAATCAAATAATTAAGTCACTTGATTTAAACAAAGAAAACAATATTTTTATTGCTAAGAAAAACTATTTCGATTGGGAAAGCTCTAATGTCATATCTGGTTCTTCAGCAGAAGATCTTAGCGATAAATTAATGGCTACGCGACACGAAATGCGAAATAAAATAAAGGCTGCATCGTGTTTATTCATCACTTTTGGCAGTGCATACGCTTATCGCTTAAACGAAAACAAGCTGATTGTAGCTAATTGCCATAAACAAGCTGCGCATTTATTTACAAAAGAATTATTGTCTCTGCAGGAGATGCAATCACTTTGGCAGCAAGCCATCGAAAAAATAAAGGATCTAAACCCTAGTATTCACATCTGTTTTACGGTTAGTCCGGTTCGCCATGTTCGCGATGGGATTATCGAAAACAATAGGAGCAAAGCAAGGTTATTTGAATTGGTTTCTTCCCTAGAAAAATTAGAGAAAGTCGTATATTTTCCCTCCTATGAGATTATGATTGATGAGCTTCGTGATTATCGCTTTTATAAATTAGATCGAATTCATCCAAGCGACGAAGCTATAGCATACATTTGGGAACGGTTCGGCGAAGTTTATTTTTCAAAAGTGACCATTGAAATGATTGGGAAGATACAATCGGTAAGAAAAGCCGAAAATCATTATTTTAAGGAGGCGACAAGTGAGGAAAGTCTTCATCATATGGAAGAAACGAATCGCCGAAAGAGAGAACTTTCTGTCTTAGAACCTAAAATTAATTGGGAATAGACCGCTTTACATTCCATTCTTCTAGAAACTGCCGAACGAAATCCACCATAACTTGATGGCGTGATTCGGCTATTTCCTTTGCTGTATTCGTTTCCATTCGGTCTTTGAGTAAGAACAACTTTTCGTAAAAGTGATTGATCGTGTGCCCTTCATTCTTTAGGTATTCTTCTTTACTTTCATGCAATACATGGGGGATTTCAGGCGAAAAAAGTGACCTGTTTTTACTTCCGCCGTAGGCAAAGGCTCTAGCAATACCTATGGCACCAATCGCATCTAATCGATCCGCGTCACGCACGATGGATAATTCAATACTTCCTTTGATATCAGGAACAAATGCTCCTTTATATGAAATTTGAGAAACGATTTTAGAAACATCTTCAGCGAGTTGAGGTTCCGACCCAAGCGACAATAAAAGGGATTTTGTTTCAGCAGCTCCTTTTTCGTAATCGCCACCATTGTACTTATGATCGGAAATATCGTGTAATAGTGCTGCCAACTCAATGATTTCTAAAGTGCCACCTTCTTTTTCATGTAACATCTTAGCTGTGTTCCAAACCCGCTCAATATGGTGCCAATCGTGACTTCCCTCCATGTTGGCAAAAAGTGACTTAACATGATTTTTAACTTGGTCAACGAGCGTTTCCAATCGCTTATTGTTTAATGAATTTGACGGTAGAACTAGCGTTTGCAGAATAAACACGAGCGTAATAAAAACCGACAGGCAGTTGGCTGATGTCAATAATTAATTGATCTGTTTGAAAAAGCATACTTCCTGAAGCATTGCAAATGACAATTTTTTCAATTGGATAAGTGCTGGAAATGGAAATCTTATCGTTGGATGGATTTGGATAGACAGTTACGGTATTCGTTACATAAGCACTAACGCCCGTAACATCTTCTTTTCTTGCTTCAAAATCATCAAGGTATAATTTGAACCCATCATACGTTTTATTAACGAAAGCTATGTAAATGGATTGATTATCATAACCCTGCTCACTTAAATCAACTTCTCTAAAGGTCCACTCAAAATTTTCTTCAACAACAAACCCTATTGTATCGGTAAAACTAGTGATTAGATTATCCGTTGTAGAAAGTAAAACTAAGTAATCATCCGGAAAAGAAGGATCATGCGAACGAGCTTCCCATGAAAAGTAATTCCCAAAGCCACCAAGCGTGATAGAAGGTGTGATTAACCAGCGACTTGCGGTGTCTTCAGGTGAAAAGAATGAAGTTGATGCTGCAACCGTATCGATTGTGTTATTTGGATCAGTTTTACTAATCCAAGCACTTGTAAATTCAGCTACTGCCGATGCAGGTGTGTTGCCATCATTATCAATAATAGTAAAAGTACTAGGGATTCCATTTTGAAAATCCTCAGAAAAGATAATCGTTTGAGAGAATGATGAAAAGGAGGCTAAAAATAATAAGCTTAGGTAAAAACTGCGCATAAAAATAATTTAAGTAAAATTACATTTAATCCACCAAATTAATGAGTATATCCTTGAATTCTTGGTGAAATTTATCAAACTCTATGATTCTATTTTTGAAAAAATCATAGATAATTGGCCATTCTTCTTCTTTGAGGTAATTCACATTATTAAGTTTCCAGCTAATTCGGTCAATGACCAATCCTTCATTGGTCTGAAGTCCACGTGCCCAAATACTTGGGTAATTCATTTGCGCATTGATTAAACTCTTTAATTCTTCCAATTGTTCCCAAACGATATCACGAATTCCTTGATCACTAAACTGACTGTCAAAATGCAAGGCCACGCCATCTTTTTCACAGAGCATGCGCAGGTACATATGTTTAATGTCAGTAGGGTAGGTAAGCCAATTTATTCGTCGACCATTAGAAGAATGAAAAGATTTCATTTCATTTTTAAATCCATACCAGAAACGAATGTTCCATTCTTTTTGAGCCTCCTTAGAAAGCATACAGCTTATTT
>JBILCD010000106.1:0-8632 GCA_044353285.1 Crocinitomicaceae bacterium
TGATAAATTGTCCCTGAATTGATTTGGAGCGTAGATAATCATTGAGTTTCTAGAAAAGGCAAAAGTCACATCATCATCTTGATAATTAATGATTAAAGAATTATAATTTGTATTAAAAGCGGGACGAGTAGATTGAATTTGAATTGAGCCAGAAAATACTCCAGGACTTGGAATCTTATTTATTTGCAGTTGTATATTGCAATTAATTCGTTCTTCAATCTTAAAATTATCCTTTGTCCATTGTGTATTATTCATGATATCTGCCACAATTTGTTTCAATTGTGTTAATGCATCTTGTTCCGTACTATTAATTTCCAATTTCGCATCGCTAATGATACTTACCTGGCAATTTAGTTCTTGTGCTTCAAGAGAAGCGCTAAAAAATAGTATTAGGCAAAATAGAAACTGTTTCATTGATTATAATCGTTAATGTATTTAAATATATCTTTTGCAACCTCAGATTTTTGTTTCAAGGAAAATTCTTGAGATTGACCTTTGGAATCGAAGATACTAATTTTGTTGGTATCCGTTTCAAAACCCGCACCTTTTTCATTCAAGGAATTTAAAATAATCATATCCATTTTTTTGCGCGACAGTTTAAGTAACGCATTTTCTTTTTCGTTATTTGTTTCTAAGGCAAATCCTACGGTGATCTGGTTATCCTCTTTGTTAGTCGATGCCCATTCAATAATATCTGGATTCGTAGTTAAATCAATGCTTAAAAAATCCCCTGATTTTTTAATTTTAGTATTTTCCATTTTTAATGGCCTAAAATCGGCAACAGCAGCGGCAAAAATTCCAATTTGACTTTCCTTCCAATGTATTTGAACCGCATTAAACATTTCAACAGCAGTAGTAACATGAATAAGCTGTAACGCATCATGTTGTAAGTGACAAGAAGTTGGACCGCTTATCAATATAACCTTTGCGCCGAGTTGTAGCGCCCTATGAGCCAAAGCGAAACCCATTTTTCCACTTGAATTATTTCCGATGAAACGAACAGGATCAATGGCTTCATGAGTAGGACCTGCAGTAATAAGCACTGTTTTATTCATTAAAACTGGCTCAAGAGCTAAAATAGTTTGAATAAGCCCAACGATTGTTTCAGGTTCAGCCATTCTTCCCTCTCCTACAAGTCCACTGGCTAATTCGCCCGATTCAGCTGGTAGAATATGGACGCCATCTTTTGATAATTGTTCTAGATTTCGCAGAACCGTTGGATGTTTATACATATCTAGATCCATAGCAGGCACAACTAGCGTTTTACTTCTCATGGATAAGTACGTTGCCAGCAGTAAATTGTCGCAAGCGCCATTAGCCAATTTAGCAATTGTATTAGCCGTAGCAGGAGCAATTACTAATAAATCAGCCCATTCACCATAATGTACGTGATTGTTCCACTCCCCTGTTTCCTTATTCCAAAATTCAATTCCAACCGGTTCGTTTGACAATGCGGATAGTACAAGCGGACTTATAAAATCGATTGATGAGGGCGTCATGATGCATTTAACTTCTGCCCCTATTTTCTTAAGATGTCGTATTAAAAATGGAATTTTATATGCAGCAATACCACCACTAATTCCTACGATAATTCGCATGTTAGATTTCCTCTTCGGGAGTCCTCATGTATATTTTATCGTCTAATAATTCCTGAGTTGCTATAGCAACGGCTTTTGGCATTTTTTCATAATGCTTAGAAATCTCAATTTGCTCCCTATTTTCGAATACTTCCTCAAGGTTGTCATTTGTGGTAGCAAATTCTTGAAGCTTTTGAGTTAATTCCTCCTTGATCTCTGTACTAATTTGATTTGATCTTTTGGATACAGCCACAAGAGATTGATAAATATTACCTGTCTTTTCTTCCAATAAGATGGTATCACGAGTTATTGTTGATTTTTCTGCAATGGTATTTCGATAGCTCATGGTCTTAGTTTTTATATCAATAGTTATTGTTCACTTTTTAGACTTTCGTACAATGGTTCCAAATCTTTTAAATAGGTAGAATTTGGAAATTCGACTGCAAAGTTACGATATCTTTCTATAGTTTGTTCCATTCTTTCATTTTTTTTACTCTCAATACTATTTTTAGCCAATTGATAACAATTTATTATGGCGAGGGATTTTATCTCTTCACAATAAATGGAACGAGAAAAGGCACTAATAAAATTATCTGCAGCGGTTACAGCAGAACGATAATTTTCTGTTTTTGCATACAATAGAACCTTGTTGTAATCTTTTAATTCTAGTTTATACCTCAAACGATCAATGATATGATTACATGAATCGAGTAAAGATGATTGCGGATATTTATCTATAAATTCCTGAACATTATTTACGGCCATTAATGTTTCGGTTTGGTCTAATGTCCAATTAGGGGAATTATTTACACTGCATAAAGCAGATAAAAACATGGCTTCTTCATTCTTTTCACTGTAAGGAAAACGTTGGATATATGCATTAAAATAATAAGCTGCCATATAGTAATCGCTTGTTAAGTAGTAACTCTTAGCTAATCTATAATAGGATACTTCTCCTTGATCAGTCTTGGGCGAATGTTGGTAAACCTGTTCGTATAAGACCATGCAACGATCATACTTCTTCGATTCATAATAATCGTTTGCGGCATCAAATTTAGCCTCATAATCATCTCCTTTGATGATAACATTGTAATTTGAACAAGCTGTTAGAAACAGCAAACTAGAAAAAAGGCCTACTAATTTTATATAATTTTTCATTTATCGGATTCTAAGACTTTTACCAATCTGTATTTTAGCACTTGGTTTTATACCATTTAATTCACATAATTTAGATACTGTTGTTTTATTCCGTGCGGCAATTTCTGATAAGCTATCGCCAGATTTTACGGTATAATATTTTTTTTCTTCTGTTTTCACTTTCACGACAGGCTTGGGCTTGGGCTTAGGCTCTACCTTTTCAATTTTTTTCTCAGGAACTTTAACAGGAGTTGGCTTAGGCTCTACTTTTTCAACTTTTACATCTTCCTCTTTTACTTCGTAAAAATCACTTGGCTTTATGCCAGGCACAAATAGGCCTTTATGAACAAATAAGTTTTCTTTTTTAAGTGTCTTTTTACTGAAATCAATAATTTCTTCGGGGTTTATTGGTCCGTCATAAAAACGAACTTCAAAGTGTAAATGTGGGCCAAAAGACCGACCAGTATTTCCTCCCAGACCAATGGGATCTCCGGACTTAATGTCTTGATTTGGGACAACTAAATGCTTGCTTAAATGAGCATAAAAAGTTTCTAAACCGTTATTATGACGAATAATCACTAAGTTGCCGAATCCTCCATCATTATACTTTGCATACCTAATTTTACCTGAGAATGCTGCATACACAGTATCCCCAATTTTTAAGGCGAGATCAATACCATTATGATAGCGTCCGCTTCTATAACCATAGTGCGATGTAACTACTCCTTTAACAGGAATAGAGAAATCGTTGCTTTCTTCTTCATTTAAGCAAAGCCAAATAGTATCGTTTAATTTGGAAAGGTCATTATTCTTGCCAGTATAGCAAACTTCATTATTCCAAGTTTGAATAAATGCGGGTTTGTTGTTACTTACAAAAGAATGGATTCGTTCATTTAATACGCCATTAAAACTTGATTCATTCATTAAGCTCCAAGTACGATTTTCAAAAATTAATAGTCTACCTAGCGGGGTGTCGACAGTATCAATTGCCTTTTGAGCAAGTACAAGCGAATTTGATTGTAAGATAAACAAGAAGAAGATAAGCTGACGCAAAATAATTTTTGTTGAGAAATTCAAATATAAGATTTCAATTTAGATTGGCCTAATATCTTTGACAGAAATATTGTAAAAAACAGCTTCATTTGGCTTAACGATATTTACATAACCTCTATCACCGTATGCCTGATTTGGTTCTAAGAGCACGTAAATTTTTTGCCCTTTTTTAACCTTACTTAATACTTTTTCTAAGCCTGGCACTACATTTTTCTGACCAGAAATATACTTTAATGGAAACCTAGCCCTATACGTATTAATAACTTCTGGATTTGATGCTGTTGAGGCAATGACATTATATACAATTTCATTCAGGCGACCCGAAAATGATTCCGTTTCTGTCCCTTCGGCAAAAGTCCATGTTTTAACTCCATCAAGATTATATTCTGGCGTCACGCGAGCTTTAATCTTTAGGTACAACCAATTATCTGAGTTTGGCGGAATGACACCAGGAATCCCTTTTTCGCCATGCGCAAGCTGCTGAGGCATTTCAACTTTAACAAAATCACCAACTCTTAATTTCGTCAAGGCCATATCCCATCCCAATGTTTGCATATTAAACCCGACAATAAACGGAATAAAAGGCAATTTGGCGTGTTCGTTACCATCCACAATTTTACCGTCAGGGAGCGATAATCGGTACTCAATTAAAACTACTTCACCATTTAAAAGGGTATTACCAGAACCTTTTGTAATCCATTTGATTACAAGACCATTATCTAATTTAAGCGTGTCTTTTATTTTATCGGTTTCAAAATTTTTTAAATTGGCTTGTGGGGAATCCTTAATGGAATCTTTCTTGACAACATTACCTCCTTGATTTCTTGGTGGATCCTTTGGTTTAGGATTGTCATTACATGCGCATAGCGTCAATAACATGAATATAAACAGCACGAATTTCTCCATTATTTAATTGTATTAAGTTGAATGTCAATTAGTAAAATTGATTGAGGCGGAATTTTATCTAAATCTCCAAGTAGGCCATGGGCTAAATGACTTGGAAGTATTAATTTTGCTTGATCGCCAATTGACATTAATTTTACAGCCTCATTTATTCCAGACTCTTCATCTGATTTATCAATAGTAAACTCTTCGAAATCTCCTTTCGCTGTACTATAGCATTCAGTTCCATCGAGCAAATTAATTTTCAAGGAAATGGATGCCTGCTGCCCATTTTTAGGTTTAGTATCACCAATGGAATCTTTATAAATCATATACCTTAATCCCGTTTCAGTTTCGGTCATTTCATAATCCTTATGATGATCCAGGAAAAGAGCGATTTGAATTGCTTCGCGTTCATTGATTTCTTGATTAAAGGAAATGGAATGTACTTTGCTCCAATCGGCATTTTTAGGCTTGTTTTTAGGTGGATCCTTCTTTTTTTCACTGCATGAGAAAAGACAACTCGTAACTAAAATAAGGATCAGGAAATGCTTCATTCGATTATTTCGACTAAGAACGTTTTGAATCGTTCAATGGTTACGTCAAGAGCATCATTACTATAACCTCCAGCGGCATATTTATGACCTCCACCACCAAAATGTTTAGCAGAAAACTCATTGACATGATACTTCCCTTTTGAGCGAAATGAAATTTTTACGCCATCTCTTGACTCCATAAAGATCGCCGCAACAGAGATGCCTTCAATGGATAATACCACATTAACCAATCCTTCTATATCCCCTTTTTGATAATTAAATCGCTCTAATTCGTTCAGGGTTAATGAAATGTATCCGATGGGGTAATTGGGAATAAGTACTAATTTTTCCGTAATGGCAAATCCCCTCAATTGCAGTTTATTAATGGTATTAACATCAAAAATAGCTTCATGTATTTTAAAATGTTCCAATCCATCTTGAATCAATTTGCCTAGAATGAAGTGTGTATTGGCGTCTACAGATGGATAGCGGAAAGAACCGGTATCAGTCATAATTCCAAGATAGATACCTTCTGCGACTTTTGTATTAAGTAGCGTTAACATGCCCATTTCTTCGATGCAATGGTAAAGCAATTGTGCTGTTGAGCATATTTCTGGTCTTGAAATTTGCACACCACAAAAATTAGTTGGATTTGGATGGTGATCAATCATGGCAGATTGGCCTTTAAACTCATCGATAATTACTTGTGCCTCCGCACCTACTCTACTCGGCGAATTAAAATCCAAGCAAAATAGCGTATCACATTGAGCAGATAAAGTCGCTACTTTAAGCGCGTCAAGATCAAAAATAAGGTAATCAGTATTGTCGAGAAATGATAATAAGTTAGAAGATGGACGATCAGGAAAAACGATAGTCGGATTTTTGCCGTGATTTTTTAAAAAATGAAACAACGCTGCAGCACTTCCTACAGCATCACCATCTGGCGATTTATGCGCAAGGATTAAAACAGTGTTACACGTATCTACAACCTCTTTTAATCGCTTGATATCATGTATCATCATTATTCTTTTTTCTGCATTTGAGCATCCTCTTCAGCGTCTGGAGGAAATAATTTTGGCGCATCCTTTTTTCCTTGTAAACGATCTAACAAATCTTCCATTTGAGAAAGAGACAAGCTTTTCGCAATTATTTTTTTGTCTTTATCCAAGATGAAAACTTTTGGAGTTGAAAATATATCGTAGGCCGTTTGGTAATTCAAGGACTCCAAAGTGGTTGGTTTTCCTTTTTCTCCAGGATACATCGGTACCAACGATTCAGGATTAGCCTTAGCTATTTCGTACAGTTTATCAGTAACAGCTACATTGATAAAAGTCAGTTTATTTTCACGGACAAATTTTTTCCATGCTTCAAAATCTTTCCCTATCGCTTTTCCTACTGAATATATCTCGACGTTTCTAGCTTTTAATTTCTCTTGATAGAACTTTTCTAATTTTGGCGTTACTTTTTTACAATGACCGCATTCAGGATCCCAGAAATAAAGAATGGTATATTCCGCATCAACAGCATATAAATCGACCCATTTTGCATCGGTGGTGTCTTTTAAAATCAAATTTGGTGGTCGAACACCCAATACGATATTGAGTTTATTATTGATGTTTTCGCACAAATCTTTAAACTTATCTTCAGGAACCCAATAAGCAGGCGATTTTCCATCTTTATTTTTACTACAATAATAGCGTTCAAGCATTCGGTAATAAACCTTATCCATTCCCATGATTTGACTTTTGCCGTAGGTAGAGGTAATCCATCCCACGACATATTCAAAAGTCCTTGATTTAGGATTTAAACGATCACAAAATTCAAATGCATTAACAAGCACTGTATCCCAATGCTGAATCATCATATTCTTGGAGAAATAGTATTCAAGTTTATTGTGAAAAACTGGATTATTCACCAATCGTTCGTCCAACAAATCTACATTGTCCCAATAATGCTTTCGGTAATAGTTGAATCTAAACGAAGAATCAATTATATTTCCCTTAGCATCTACAGGAGCTTCAGGAATAGTAACTTCAGTTGACATCTTAACAATCTTTGACACCAACTTGTCTTTATTAAGATTCATTAATTTAGCTTGATATTCTTCCACGTCCTTATTGATGGCATCAATTTGATTACCTAGCGTTTTGAATTGAGGGTCTTTATCAGTAAACTTAGAACGTTCTTCACCCAGTTTTCCTGCTTCCGTTTTTTTAGTAGTAATGTAATCTACATAAGGAATAAAAACCTTGTTTTCATCGGATTTTATGACCTTCATATTTTTAACAAATTCAGGACCCGAAGTTTCCATGTCGATGTCTTCATTATCGTAAACGAATTCAAAATACCGTTGACCAGACAGAAGTAAGCCAAGGATTCCAGGCTTTTGTTTAGAACCGTCAAAAGTTACTACACCATTCTTCATTGCGGCTGTATCGGCATAATAAAGGCCTTTTCCAAAGTATTTAATTAAATTGACTAAGGTATCCTTTTCGCCACTTACCTTAAATCTAATTTTTTGCGCATTTGCAGCATTAATGGAAAGAATTAGAAAGAGAAACAAGACAGATTTTTTCATTTTTATATTTTTTTTTTAGTTAAACCAATCGAAGTGACGAAGATTTTTGCTTCTGATGAACATTTTAACAAAAATTTAACCAATTATAATTTACTATTGCTTTTTATCGGTACAAATATAAAAAGGAAAAATTAACTTATGCTTTCATTATAAGCATTGTTTAGCAAAGCTACAATCTGATCTTTTGTGCTTATGCTTGTATTTGGGTCAAGCCAAACTAAGTCATCATATCGATTTAACCATGTTAATTGTCGCTTTGCATAATTCCTGGTATGTTGCTTTATTTGATCTAGCGCGAAATCCAAGGTAATTTCACCATCAAAGTGTTTAATTAACTCCGTATAGCCGACCGTTTTTAATGCATTAAGCGATCGCTGTGGTAATAGCGATTTAACTTCTGCTAACAATCCTTGATCCATCATTAAATCAACCCGTTGATTAATTCTATCGTATAAAACTGATCGTTCCCACTGCAAGGCAAAGCGAAAAGTATTAAACTTATTTTGCTGTTTATTTCCACTTTTTAAGTCACTAAACTTTTGACCAGAGAGACGAATTGCTTCAATTGCTCTAAGGATTCTATGTGGATTATTTTTATCGATTGTTTTAAATGTTTCGGGATCCTTTTCTTTTAATTCTTCTATAAAAACATCAATGCCATTTTTCTCCAAGATTGAATTCAGTTCTTTTTTTAGGGATACATCACTTGGAATATCATCCAAGCCATCAATCAAGGCATCAATAAACATGTTCGAACCACCAACAAGAACAACTACCTTTCTCGTTTCAAACAATCGATTCAAAAGCAAAGTAGCTTCTTGAGCAAAATTAGAAGCCGTAAAATTCTGCTGAATGGAATGAGAATTAAT
>JBILCD010000270.1:0-2791 GCA_044353285.1 Crocinitomicaceae bacterium
CTCTTTTTAGAGGAATTTAATTTTGAAAACCCATCTGAATAGCCATATAGAAATAGTGTGATTGCGATTGAAACAACTGGTAATCCAATAAATAAATACGTTTTATTTTTTTTCATTAATTTTAGTTTTTATCAAAGTTACACTTTTTAAATCGTATCGAAAAGTTAATAATTAAGTGCAATTTCTGTTGTATCGAATGGAACTGTTACTGTCGATAAAAGTCCTTGATTATTAGTATTAAATACCCAATAATAAAGAGAATAAACCTCGTTGCCATTATTTATACAATAAATGGTAGTATCCAATGCACCGTAATAATTTTGCTCTGTATTAGGACAACAAGTTGCGCAACCTTGTAAACCATCTTGCTTTATATATTGCAAATGATCGGTAATTTGAGGATTTAAATTGGTTAGGTGTATAGCGACCCAACTTTCCGCTTTTGTGGAATAGTTTCGAATATTGTCAGCGCTCAAGGTTAAGCTTGAATAAAAAATATCCTCTTCAATCTTAAAATAATTTTCTTTGGTAATATGAATCGTATAGCGCTCCATTTTTTCTCGCGGGAAGGTGAATTCGTACGTGCCATTAGAACCAATAGTGACAGTGCCCACTAAAACCTCTTGTGTAGTAGCAATAGGAACCTTGTAAAGCTTGACTGTTGCGCCTACTAAATTAGTTTGGAAGCTAGCGTCGGTCACCGTGCCTTTCAAGATGAATTCACCCGCTCCCTTTTCACAAGAGGCTAAGGATAGTAGCAGCGATAAATAAACTAAATAGCGCATATTTATGGTGTCAAATGGGTTTCTTCAAATGATATTTTTTGTTCTTTAGGAACAAATAAAAAATCTCCTATTTCTTTTTGCAGGCCTTTTTCTTGAATAATTTTAAAGTTCCAAATTCCATATTGAAGGTAGTCTAATTTATCAAAGTAATCCATAAATGACATAATATTGGATTCAGCAATTTCTATTTGTATCATCGGGCGATGCTTGGCGATGATCTCCCGTATTTCATTAAATACAATCAATTCATAACCTTCAATATCACATTTTATATAGTCTATGCGATTAAGCGAACTAAATAACTCACTTCCCTTTTTAAGGTCGACTTCTATCGTTTTTTGAGTGCTTACATTTTCATTTTCTTGAACAATATGAGGCAATCCAGTACGAATCACACCATTGGATTCCGGCAAAACCATTTCAACCTTTCCATTTTCTTCCCCAAGGGCAATGTTATGTAATTCTACATGCGTGTAAGAGCCTAAAAACTTTTGTAGAATAGTATAAAATGGTAGGATAGGTTCAATACAAATGACTCTTCCTTGTGGTGCTAGACGAGCAAAGTTCTTGGCGAAATATCCTAGATTGGCACCGAGATCAATTATCGTGAAATCTTTTTTAATCAGTGACGCCACTTTATAGTGGAACTTAAAACGCTTATCTCGCTTTAATAAACCTAGGTCAAATAAGAAATAAAACCCGCGATGCATGGCCTTAAGGTAGCCTTGCTGACTTAGTACTTTAGTTAGTATTCGCTTTATAATACCTATCATCGGTTACGAAAGTACTATTTTTGAATTTTATTCTCTATCATTTCTTGAATTTTACGATTTACTTTTCATTAAGTAATGTAATTTTACACTTAAATAGATCATGAAATTAAGCTTCGCATTTGTATTATTGTTTAGCCCATTCCTAGGTTTTAGTCAACTTGATTTAAAAGAAATTATGACTGGCCAGGATTATATTGGCCATTGGCCAGAAAATCAATTTTGGTCATGCGATGGCAGTAATATTTACTTTGATTGGCAAACTGGCTCGAATAGGGGAGCACTTATGCATGCTTACAATGTAAAAACAAAATTAATTAATCAACTTGATTCTATTGAAGATACAAAAGCCATTGCTAACGATTTGAATCAAGCGGACTATAAAGTCTTGTACTTCGAAAGAGATAATGCCTTGGCTTCTCTTGACAAAGTAAATGGTGACATCTCATTGTGCTATCAAAGTTTTGAAAACATAAGTAATATTCAACGAGTAGTTGATCCAAATGTAATTATACTTCAGCAAGGTATTAATTTACTGGAATGGAAAAATAAAGAAGGAAAATCAACGCTAAGGCCTTTAACTAATTTTCAACTTGGTGATCAAAAAATGACATCAGTTGACTCAAGTTACTTAGTCACACAACAAGATGAACTTTTCGTATATTTCCAAGATAAGGCCAAGCTGAAAGAATGGAGAAAGAAACAAGGGGATTTCCATCTTTTTGCTAAACCTAAGCCGATATATTTGGGTTCTGGAGATGTTTCAACGATACAAATTAATCCATCCGAAGAATATGTTGCTGTTATTATGACTAAATCGGCAAGCCAAGTTGAAACATCGTTTCCAGAATTTGTAACTGAATCAGGTCGCGTTGAATTAAATTCTGCTCGTGCTAAAGTAAGTAATAAAGAGCCTAGTCAACGTTTGGGCATCGTTAGCTTAGTGTCTGACACAATCAAATGGCTTGATTTTTCAAAGTTATCGGAAATACGTAAAAAACCGAATTACCTGGACACTCTTGCCTCATCTCTTTACGATAAGGACCGATCTATTTTTATTCATCCGCTACAATTTTCTAAGATCAAGAACTTGGCGCTTTGTGATATTAGAAGTGCTGATAATAAAGACCGTTGGATAGTGTTACTTGATGTGGAAAAAGGCCTTGGAAAGGAAGTGAATCATCAACACGATGATGCATGGATAGGTGGGCCTGGAATATCATCTTGGAATCAAGA
>JBILCD010000107.1:0-8557 GCA_044353285.1 Crocinitomicaceae bacterium
GTTACTTTATTTGATCTTTCAGGTAAAATAGTAGCTGAGCAAACTGCCGTTACAGGTGCTTCTAATCAAATTGAGGTGAATACCGCTAATTTAATGGCTGGTTATTATATCTATTCAGTGAAAGCTGGAGACGATGTAGTTACAGGTAAATTAATGAAGAAATAATCTTTATTGTTCTTTTTTGAAAGCCTATGTGAAAGCATAGGCTTTTTCTTTACCTTAACCTTATGAAAACGAGATTTAAATCACTTTTCTTTTTGCTTGTTTTAACATTTTCGTTAAATGGACAAATTTTAGAGCTTAGTCCTGCTTTTCCTACGGTAAATGATGTGGTAACTATCGTTTATGACGCGTCTCAAGGCAATGCTGCCCTGCTCGGTGTAAACCAAGTGTATTGTCATGCTGGATTGATTACCTCTACAAGTACTTCTCCCACCAATTGGCAGTATGTTCAAGGAAATTGGGGGCAAGCAGACCCACAGGTTCAAATGACCAACCTTGGCAATAATAAGCATTCAATAACCATTAATATAGCTGCTTTTTATGGTTTTCCAGTGAATACAAATGTCTTAAAATTGGCGTTTGTTTTTAGAAATCAAGCGGGAACAACAGTAGGTCGCGCTGCCGATGGCAGTGATATTTATTATGATATTTACCCCGTTAACGGTGGCCTTCAAGCGGCTATCTTCAATCCCATTCCGCCCTTACTGATAGATTTAAATCAAAATTTCGTATTCAAAGGGCAATCCAATCAAATCGCAAGCCTAAGCCTTAAACAGGACGGATTGCTTATTCAAGCATCAAATAATACAACTGTTTTGAACTACAATATGACGGCAACTTCTGCGGGTACGCATACCTTATTATTTGAGGCCAACAATGGAACCGTCATTCAAAAAGACAGCCTTATTTATACTGTAAATCCATCTGTTTCTTATGTAAATCCGCCACTAGGCATCAAAAATGGCGCAAATTACATCAATGATTCGACCGTTATATTCCAACTTTATGCCCCCGAAAAAAACCATGTTTACTTGATCGGTGATTTCAATAATTGGACGGCTACTGCGCCTTATCACATGAATTGTTCAATCGACTCAAGCCGTTGGTGGTTGATGTTAGATAACCTAAATCCAGGACAGAAATATGCCTATCAATATTTAATAGTCGGCCAAGCTGCTTATGCTGATCCACTCAGCAGGCTTATACTCGATCCAAGTAACGACGGTTTTGTGGGTTCAACGACTTTTCCAAATATGCATCCTTACCCAACTGGTTTAACTACTGGAATGGTCTCCGTTTATGAAACCACCCCCCAAGTGTATAATTGGCAAAATTTATTTATTCGCCCGGATAAAAAAGATTTGGTGATCTACGAACTTCTCATCAGGGATTTTGTAACGGCCAGAAACTACCAAACCTTAATTGATACGATCGCTTATTTGGATCAATTGGGAATCAATGCCATTGAATTGATGCCTAATTTTGAATTTGAGGGCAATCAAAGTTGGGGCTATAACCCTTCTTTTCAACATGCTTTAGATAAATATTACGGAACCGCTCAGAAATTCAAGGAATTCGTAGATACGTGTCATGGAAGAGGCATTGCCGTTATTACGGACATGGTTTTAAATCATGCTTTTGGACAAAATCCCATGGTTAACATGTATTGGGACGCAGTAAACAGCAGACCCGCAGCAAATAACCCTTGGTTCAATGCAGTTTGTCCACATCCACCAAACTGCTGGGGATATGACTTCAATCACTCAAGCTCTGCGACCAAAGAATTTGTTGATCAAGTTAATCGGTATTGGATTCAAGAGTACCATATCGACGGTATTCGTTTTGATTTCACAAAGGGTTTTGCTAATACCGCTGCAAGTTACAGTGTCGAGCGCATCAATAACATTAAACGCATGTCTGATAGCATTTGGTCCTTTGACCCTAGTCAGTATGTTATTCTTGAGCATTGGTGCGACAACAACGAAGAGGAGCAATTGGCCGATTACGGTTGTATGCTGTGGGGAAATGTTACTTTTGGCTATCAAAATGCTGCCAAAGGCTATATCGCTAATTCGAGTTTGATGAACGGCATCTATACCAGCAGAACTTGGGCCTTACCACATCTCATTACCTACATGGAAAGTCACGATGAAGAGCGATTGATGTACGAAGCCATTACCTATGGAAACGCGACAAATCCTTCACACAATGCCAAAGATCCTTATACGGCTTTGGGAAGAATGCAGGGTTTAGCGGTGAGCTTCTTGACCCAACCTGGCCCGAGAATGATATGGCAATTCGGTGAAATTGGTTACGACATTTCAATAGATTATCCTTGTCGAACGTGTAATAAGCCGATTCTTTGGAACTATCTACAGCAGGGGCGTCGCCAACAACTATTGGATGTCTATAAAGCGACTTTGGCCTTGCGCAACAATTACGAAACCTTTCGCTCCTTGAATTTTCAAGCAAGTTTAGGAGCAGGTATCAAACGCATGATTATGAATCATGCTAGCATGAACGGAATTTCATTGGTGAATGTAGATGTAAACGTGGCTTCAGCTGTTCCAGCTTTTCAGCATACCGGTTGGTGGTATGAATATTTTTCAGGAGATAGCCTCAACGTCAGCAATGTGAATAGCGGAATCGTTTTGCAGCCTGGTGAGTATCGCGTATATACCGATCTTAAATTACCTAAACCATACATTACCTCCGTGGCGAGCTTAGAAGAACTAGAGAACGAAGCATTTGAGTTTCAGGTTTATCCTGTTCCTTTTGATGAAAGCTTGAGCTTATCCTTTAACGCAGATGGCTTTCTGCCCTACGAGATACAATGGTATACTTCTGAAGGTCAACTAGTAGATTCAAAAAAAGGATTCTCTAATTATGGGGTAAATACAGTGGATTGGAAAAATATACAGGTTCCCCCGGGAACGTATTTGATGGTGCTGCATCTAGGAAATCAATTCACTTCAAAAATTATAGTAAAATGAGGATTTTGTTCTCTGTTTTATTCTTAGCTTTTTCCTTCGGTTCTATTTCACAATTGGTGCATCCTGCCAATTCGGACGCCTTTAAACAAGATGAGGTTGCGAAAATCTACATCACGATGAACGCCCAAGATTTTAATACCATGGTTGGCGATAGTTTAGGTTCAACTTACGAATTCCCGGCATCGTTCATTTATAACAGTAGTACACTTACGGATACATTGTCCTCAATAGGTATTCGGTTGCGCGGAAACACCTCCTTGCAATCTGCTAAAAAATCCTTTAAATTAGATTTCAATGCTTATGTTCCTGGTCAGAAGTGGGAAGATTTAAAATCCTTGAACCTCAATGGAGAACACAACGACGTATCCATTATGCGAGCTCGCACTTGTCATGAAATGCTCAAATGGGCGGGCTGCCCTGTTGCGCGAAGTTCTTATGTAGAATTGTATATAAACGGAACTTATAAAGGCTTATACCTCAATGTTGAACACTTTGACGATCAGTTTTTAGAAGCTCGATTCATTGGAAACGCTGGCGGGAATTTGTACAAGGCCCAATATGGTGCTGATCTTACTAATTTGGGTAGTAATCCCAATGCTTATGCCCCACTGTATGAACTTAAAACCAACCAAGTTACCAATGATTATTCAGGATTGATTCATTTTATAGAGGTTTTAAATAACACTTCTAATGCAGAATTTCCTTGCGCCATTCAAGAAGTATTGGATGTGGACCTTTGTCTAAAAACCATGGCGCTGGAGGTGTTGGCAGCCCATTGGGATGGTTATATCGTGAATAAAAATAATTACTATCTCTACCAAAGGCCATCAGATGGCAAGTTCGTTTATATAGAGTACGATGTAGACAATACGTTCGGTGTAGATTGGTTTTCAATGGATTGGCAAACACGCAATATTTATTTATGGGCATTGCCAAATACCCAACGCCCCTTGTACTATCGTTTAATGCAAGTGCCTTATTTTAAAGATCGATTTTCCTATTATATAAATTTGCACTGTCAACAGTTTTTTAATCCTACTTTTTTACTTTCCGTATGGAACCAAACCCAAGGTGTTATCGCGCCATCTGCCCTTGCGGATACCTACAAAGGACTAGATTATGGGTTTACCAATGCTGATTTTATGTCTGCCATTTCTCAGAATTGGGGTAGCCACATTCCTGTTAGCCTAAATGAACACGTTACTTTGCGACATTCATCGGCATTAAGTCAATCTTCTTACCTAGGCTTGGTGAATCCTTGCTCACTCAGTTTGACGGAATCCATTGATTTGGATGCTCCAATTCCAGTTTCATACTATGATGTACTTGGTCGTATTTTGTTAGCACCGCCTGCAAATCAAGTTTATTTGGTGCGATATAACGATGGCAGTACTCGACAATTCTATTCCATAGCACCATGATGATTAGATTTTTCTTCGCTTTTTCAATGGCCTTGGCATGTCAAGGATATACTCAGAAAACTATTTTGAGCCATGTCGAGCCAGGTAATTGGTGGGTAGGAATGAAGCACCATCAGGTTCAAGTTTTGCTGCATGGACCACAAATTGCAAATTATACCCCCAGTGTACAAGGATTGAATGTGCTTGGAATTATTAAAACTGAAAATCCGAATTACCTCTTTATTACTGTTGAAACGCAAGATAAAAATGCAGGAACATATCCAATTATTTTGTCAGATAGCAAGAAGAAGGAAGTAGCGCGTTTTGAATTCAAATTGGAAGAACGAATCTATCAATCAGCTAATCGAGAGGGATTTTCGTCTAAGGATGTGATTTACTTGTTGATGCCTGACCGCTTTGCTAACTTGCTTCCAGGTCAAGACACCTACGTGGGAATGACAGAACCAGGTAATCGCGATTTACCAGGCGGTCGCCATGGTGGAGATCTTCAGGGAATAATAGAACATTTAAGTTATATCAAGGAATTAGGTGCAACAACCATTTGGACGACCCCCTTGCTAGAGGATAATGAACCAACTTATTCCTATCACGGCTATGCGCAATCTGATTTATATAAAGTGGATCCGCGCTATGGATCGAACGATTGGTTTAAGGAAATGGTGCTAGAAGCTCATCGTCAAGGTTTGAAAGTGATTAAAGATGAGGTGCCCAATCATTGGTCCAGTAAGCATTGGATGATGACGGACTTGCCAACCAAAACATGGATACATGAATTCCCTACTTTTACGCGCTCAAGTTACCGCACTAGCACACAAATGGATCCCTATGCGTCAGAAATCGACGCTCGCGCTTCCGAAGATGCTTGGTTTGATACTTCCATGCCCGATATGAATCAATCGAATCCTCTACTTTTGAATTACTTGATTCAAAATACGCTTTGGTGGATCGAGTTTGCCTGCCTAGATGGACTGCGGGTAGATACGTATTCCTACAATGATAAACATGCCATTGCAAAATGGACTCAATCCATCATGGAGGAATACCCCAATTTAAATATTGTTGGCGAAATCTGGCTGCACAACCAAGCGCAAATTTCTTATTGGCAAAAAGAAAGTCCCATTGGTGCTCTTGAATCATACAACAGTGGTTTGCCATCGGTGATGGATTTTACCCTACACGATGCAATCACTCAAGCATTTAGCGAAACAAAACAGGGTTGGGATCAAGGAATGGTGCGTATTTATGAGAATTTCGTAAATGATTTTCTCTATAAAAATCCTAACAACTTGCTCGTATTTATGGAAAATCATGATACCAAAAGGTTTAATGAGATCTATCCAAATCTTGCAGATTATAAACTCGCCCTTACTTTAGTATCAACAACCAGAGGAATACCACAGATTTATTATGGGTCTGAAATCGGAATGAAAGGATCCAAGGAAGTGGGAGATGCGGATATCCGAAGGGATTTTCCAGGTGGATGGGATACGGACAAACAAACGGCTTTTTATGCCAACGATGATAAACGAAGATATGGACGCGAGGGAAGAACTCCTGAACAAGAGGCCTACTTTCAGTTCACAAAAAAACTATTGAGTTGGCGCAAAAATCAAGAAGTCATTCATGAAGGTAAACTCGTTCAGTATGTGCCAGAAAATAATGTATATGTCTATTTCAGAATTCAAGAAAGTGAAAATGGCCTTCAAAGTTCGAAACGCTTAATGGTAGTATTGAATAATTCAATGGATGAACAAAAGATCAACATAGAACGATTCGAGGAGTCACTCGATGTATCTCAACTTAAAAGTGTTCCAATTAGAAAGGAGTTTTTAAGTGATTTGCCCATAGATTTTTCGCAGAAAATAGTAACTATTCCAGGAAAAACGGCATGGATAATCGAACTCTAATGAAGGCAATGTTTGTTTTTGTGGCCATGGTATTTAACGCGGTTGCCTTTGGTCAAAATCCAAGTAGACTGTTTAAAAGTATTGAGTCAATAGATGCTGGTGTGAAGGTATCGGTGTCAGATGGAGTATATATCTTCAGAACCTATGGACCTAATATCATTGAAACGACCTTTATTCCGAACGGACAAAAACACGAAGCGAATTCACATACAGTGCTTACACCACCTGACAATAATCCATTCACTTGGGCGGCATCTTCAAACCAATTCATTCCCCCCCATATATTTATATATAGCAAATCAGCGAAAAGCAAAGGAATAAATCCATCTATTATTGTACAAACCAATCCGTTTCAAATTTCATATTTCTATAAAGGGAAGTATCTACTATCAGAACGTTGGGGCTATGATGTGGATTCTACAATGGAAAAAATCCAGTTTAATTTAAGCGAAGGAGAAAAGTTGTTTGGAACAGGAAATCGGGTACTTGGTATGGATAGAAGAGGGTATAGGCTACCCTTGTACAATAGGGCGCACTATGGTTATGAAACCCATTCGGAACAAATGAATTTCTCTATGCCGTTGGTAATTTCTGATCGGCTGTATGCCCTTCATTTTGATAATTCGTACACTGGCTTTTTGGATTTAGATTCAAAAAAAGACAGCAGTCTGACCTATGAAATGACTGGGGGAAGAAAAACCTATCAGGTGATTGCAGCAAGTGATTATAAAGAGTTGGTTTCAGCTTACACTAGCCTTACGGGGCGCCAACCCATGCCCCCGAGATGGGCCTTTGGTAATTTTGCGAGCCGTTTCGGTTACCATTCGGAACAAGAAGCGCGTGCGGTGGTTTCTAAATTTAGAGCGGATAGCATTCCCTTAGATGCGATTGTTTTTGATTTGTATTGGTTCGGGAAAGATATTCAAGGAACATTGGGCAACTTTGCCTTTTATACAGATTCCTTTCCTACTCCGCAAAAAATGATTAATGATTTTTCAAATCAGAATGTCAATACTATATTGATTACAGAACCATTTATTCTTACCACATCCAATCGTTGGCAGGAGGCGAAAGATAAAAAATTACTGGCTGTTGATAGTTTGGATAACCCTTTCACCTATGATTTTTATTTCGGAAATACTGGCCTAATTGATATCTATGCTCCCCATGCGAAAAAGTGGTTTTGGGATATCTATACTGAGTTAGCAAATATGGGGGTGAAGGGCTTTTGGGGAGATCTTGGTGAACCAGAGGTTCATCCTAGTAAATTACTGCATGCCAATGGCGTATCAGCGGATCAAGTGCATAATATTTATGGGCACGATTGGGCACGATTAATTTATGAAGGATACAAAAGTACTTTTCCACTCGAACGGCCATTTATTTTAATGCGGGCTGGTTATTCAGGTTCTCAGCGTTTTGGAATGATCCCATGGACAGGCGATGTTAATCGCTCATGGGGAGGATTGAAACCTCAGATGGAACTTACCATGCAGATGGGTATGCAAGGAATTGCTTATATGCATTCAGATTTAGGAGGATTTGCTGGAGCAAACGATGATCCTGAATTGTATGTTCGCTGGCTTCAATATGGCGTGTTTCAACCTATTTTCCGACCGCATGCGCAGCAGGAAGTGGCTAGTGAAGCCATTTTTAAAGATGAAAAGACAAAACAACTTGCCAAAGAAGCCATCGAATTACGCTATCAATTGCTTCCTTATAATTATACCTTGGCTTTTGAAAATCATCTCAATGGCACGCCACTTATGCGCCCTATTTTTATGGAAAATACTCAGGCATCGTGGGCGGATACGATCACTAACGAATTCATGTGGGGACCGAGTTTGTTGGTAAAGCCAATCACAAATCCAATCAAAAAAAATACGCTACCTCTTCAGGATGTAAGAGCGCCAAAGGGAACATGGTATGATCTGCGAAGTGGAAAACAACGCATTGAAAACTATCAGCCAAATCAAAATAATCAAAAAGCGTATTACCTCATACCAGGCGATTTATCTGGTATTCCTGTTTTGGTAAAAGGCGGGGCGTTTATCCCAATGTCACCAACGATTCAATCAACTAAAGAGTATGCTGATTCATCTGTAACGATTCATTACTATGATGACAAGGATATTAAGACAAGCCAAGGACAATGGTATGAAGACGATGGTTTGACCAATGAGGCTTTTGAGAAGGGCTTATATAAACTTCTTCGCATGACCATGAAACAATC
>JBILCD010000271.1:0-2747 GCA_044353285.1 Crocinitomicaceae bacterium
ATGTTAAGAATAAGTCATGCCTAGTATTTTATGTGGCTAAAGCCAAATCTGTTATTGACTCTTTAATCGCTTGCTTCTTAGCAAGCTCAAGAGATACTTAACAGAATTTTCTTAATACTATTTTATAATCTTAAATTTTTGAATGATTTTTCTTTATTTCAAGTTACTAATAGCAAGCTCGAGAGATAGATATCAGAATTTCATTAATGCTGTTTTATGTGGCTAAAGCCAAATCTGCTAAATCCTCTTTAATCGCTTGCTTAAAAGCAAGCTCAAGAGATATAACAGATTAGATAACAATTATCTATTCAGTTTGGCTTTAGCCAAACTATAATAAAAACTTCTTCCTATTGTGCTTTAGCACCATTTTCTACTTTTCTAACTACTCACTAAAAGCAAGCTCAATAGATATAACAGATTATAAAACAATTATCTATTCAGTTTGGCTTTAGCCAAGCTATAATAAAAACTTCTTCCTATTATGCTTTAGCACCATTTTCTACTTTTCTAACTACTCACTAAAAGCAAGCTCAAGAGATATAAAAGATTAAACAACAATTATCTATTCAGTTTGGTTTTAGCCAAGCTATAATAAAAACTTCTTCCTATTTTGCTTAAGCACCATTTTCTACTTTTCTAACTACTCACTAAAAGAAATAGACATGCCCAACTTAAACCATCTTCCTGGCATTTGAACATATCCTGCTTCAATATAGTCTGTGTTAAAAAGATTATTTCCTTCTAAGAAAATGGAAAGGTTACGCGTTGGATTCACTTTGATTTTCGCATCCATTAAGGAGTAAGTATTTCCTCCTACTCGATCAATTCCACGGTAAGCAACCGTAAAATTCACCCAATGCGTCAAATTCATCGTCAGGCGTCCTATCAATTGATTTCTCAAACCCGAAAAAGCATAGCGCGACTCAGATTGACCCAATACATCGGTAAACTGATGGCTCGCATCTAAATAATTGTATCCAAGCGATAATTCTCGAATCATGATGACACCATTTCCATTCCATCGGTAGCTCACGTTGCTTTCAATGCCTGTAAAGATCACGGATGACAAATTCACCGGCTTCCATGGATTTAACATAGCATTGGTCGTTCTAAGCCAATCAATCATATTACTCGTATTTCGACGATATAGTGTGACATCTACTGTAATTCTTGACTTTTCCGTGCTATTCAACTCAGATAGATCAGCCCAAGAAAAACTAGCACCCAGTTCGGCATTCGTAGCATATTCTGGCTGCAAATCGGGATTCCCAACATTAGATGGATCTTGGTAAAATAATTCAGTGTAAGAGGGAGCCCGGTAGCTTTGACTGATATTTCCAAAAATTCTAAGTGTCTTAATAGGCATAAATGAAACCTCAAAACCCGGAAGAACCTTTTGATAAACATTCCCATTCATGCCTAAATTAAAATAATGTGCATTGCCAACAATAACCAACTTTCGATTTAAAAAAGTCAACTTATGATCAATAAAACCAGAAAAATAAGTCCGATCTCGTTCACCTAAATTGGAACTTTTCAAGCCTTCTTGTCTAAACTCAGCGCCGAAACCTGTTGTTCCTATCCGTGAATTCCATTGCCCTGTTTCCTCAAGAGTCATTACTTCAGACCAATGTTTATTGGTGTAAAAAGCAGGGTCAAATCGCTTTAAACGAAACTCATCGCGATGCGTTCGCAAGGATGCTTTGGTAAGGAATTTTAATTTGTTCAAACTTATTTGATGCGATAGTCCAGCCAAGCCCATTTGAGTAGATTCCCACTGATCAGGAAAAGCAGAAGTATAGTAACCATTGGCACCAAATGAGCGATCGGTATACCCAACAATTGCTCGCACCTCTTGTTTTTTTCCGACAGGCAAAGCCGCATCATAAAAATATTGCTGATTAACATGGTCCGAATTATACCAATGACCATTGCTTTTATCATAGCCCATGGAGAAAGATTGGTTTAGTTTACCAATGGGTGCTGAAACAGTAGCTTGAGTACCAACACCACCAAAATCCCCAGCAAAAACCTGCATGTTAACACCGAATTTATTAGTAACTTGAGTCACAAAATTCACAGCGCCAGTCATGGCATTTTGGCCAAAAATTCGAGTGGCAGAACCTTTGTACAACTCAATGCTCTGTACATTTGTCAGAAGAACGGGAAGATTTAATGCATGGTGTCCAGTCTGAGGATCCACAAGTTTAAATCCGTTTATCAAGATAAGATTTTGTTCGAATGTGCCACCTCTAATGCTAAGATCACCCTGAATTCCTTGTCCACCACGCTGCCTTAAATCTAAACCTGGCACAAACGATAATGCTTCGTTCACAGAACGAATAGGCATGTCTTTATTTTGAACCATGCTGATTATCTGAATACTCGAAGAGCGGTTAGAAAAGTTTTCGGGTAATCCCTTTCCATAAACGGTAACCTCTTTTTTTAATGGGATTGAATCGCCAGAATCGCCAAATTTTGGAATAAGGTTGGGATTACCGTTTTGAGCTAGTATTGAACAGCTACAAAATAAGCCTAAGGCCAGTATTAAATGTTTCATCGATTCATGAGTTTAATGTCTCCAATTTGATTAGTAAAAATAAAAGGTATAAGATGAACACCTGGGAGAAAATGTTCAAAATTATTGTTAAAATGCACACCCAACACTGACGAGTAAAACCAAACATCTGCCATGAAATCGGTATTTTCCAAGCGCAGTGTACCTGTTTTTTGAGTCAGGTCTATAT
>JBILCD010000272.1:0-2746 GCA_044353285.1 Crocinitomicaceae bacterium
CGGGAATGCAACATCAGTATCATGCCAGATGGAAAAACGCTCTTCTACATGTCTACACGCGCCTTAAAAAATGGCGGAATGATGGGAAATGGTGATATCTACCAATCTAATTTCAAGAATGCTATTTGGCAAACACCCACTGCACTTGGCGAAAACATCAATACTTTTTCGGGAGAAGATGAGCCATCCGTTGATGCCGAAGGAAAAAGCATCTATTATCAAAGTTGGGATGGCGATTGGCGGATGAAAAACGGGCCTTACTTCAATGCTAAACTAGGCAGTAAAGGCTGGGGAAAAGGTGTTGGATTGGGAGGTGGAATTACGCAATTTTTTGCCAAAGAATCAAGTGCAAACATGGGGTATGGTACGGATGGAATGGCTGTATCTTCTGATGGAAATCTTTTTATTGTGGCGTGTGGTCCTGACTACGAAGGCAACATGGACATTTATTACAGCATTAAAAAAAATGGAATTTGGTCCTACCCAAAGATTATGGGCGTTTCTACTGATGGCGATGAACGATCAGTCTTTATTGCTGGTGACAATAAAACCATTTATTTTTCATCAGATGGACATGGAGGTTTTGGTGGCTTAGATATTTTTAAGGTCATTATAGAGGAAAATGGAAAACTTGGGGAAATTATCAACATCGGTGCGCCCTTTAATACAGCAGCGGATGACCAAGGCTTTGTTGCATCTGTCGATGGGAAATCAGCATTTTTTATTCGGAATTTAGATATTTTTTTCGCAGATATTAGCGAATTAACAGAAAAAATAAAGCCAATTAATCCGACCATAGATACTTCATCGGTAGTGATTAAAAAAGAAACGATCATTACCAAAAAAGAAATAGAAGAAGAGAACATAGGTGCTGCTGAGCAAACTGTTTATTTTGATTTTAATGAGTATCAACTACTAGAAACGGAAAAGCAAAAAATAATCGCTAGCCTTTCTCCCTTTAAAAACTTGCAACAACTGACTGTCAAGCTTACAGGGCATTGCGACAACATTGGCCCAAGTACGTATAATGACAACTTATCTGATGCGCGCGTAAAATCAGTAGTGGCTTTCCTTACGAAGTTGGGGGTAAATCCATTAAACATTCAATCGACAGCCCATGGCGAAAACATCCCTGCCAAAAGTAATGAAAGTGAACCTGGACGAAAATTAAATCGAAGAGTAGAGCTTGATTTTTCAATACTATAATTTCTTCGATTAGCCAGTAATCAGGCTACTAAAGATCGGAAAGTGAAAAAGTTTGATTCAATTGAATGCCCTTTTCAGTTTGATGTAAGGTACAACACTCATTTACACTATCATGCTCTAAGAAAAGCACATAATCATTTTGAGCAGCGTGGTTTAAAAATTGGCTTTTTTCCTTCATCGTAATTAATGGTCGAGTATCGTAACCCATCACATATGGTAAGGGAATATGCCCAACACTCGGTAGTAAGTCTGCCATAAAAACCACCGTTTTTCCTTTATAGAGAATGTGGGGAATCATCATGCTATCGGTATGACCATCAACGAAAAGAATCCCCACAGTTGGAAAAACATTTTCCATGAAATCGCTTTTACGATTGATAAATTCTAACTGACCACTTTCTTGAATTGGCAAAATATTTTCAGCTAAAAACGATGCTTTTTCCCTGGGATTTGGCTCGGTTGCCCAACGCCAATGGTTTTCATTGCTCCAATACCTTGCATTTTTGAAGGTAGGTCGATACCCATTCTTTGTCGTATTCCATTGAATAGCTCCACCACAATGATCAAAATGTAAATGACTAAGAAAAACATCCGTAATATCGTCTTCGTGAAAACCTTTTTGAGCTAGACTTTTAGATAAGGTAGTATCGCCGTAAAGAAAATAATGCGAAAAAAACTTTTCTGACTGCTTATCCCCTATCCCTGCATCGATAAGCATTAATCGATCACCATCTTCAATTAATAAGCAACGCAATGCCCAAGAACACATATTGTTTTCGTCGGCAGGATTGGTTCTTTGCCACAAGGACTTTGGGACCACTCCAAACATGGCACCACCATCTAATTTGAAATATCCGGTATTAATAACGTGTAATTTCATCTGCCGATTATTTAGGGAGTACCGAAGCGTGAATACTAAGAATGGTTATTTGGGGATCTGTATTTGCCTCAACGGTTATCGTTTTCGTTTGTTCCTTCTGAGTAGAATTTGTAGGATGAAAAACAACCTCAATCACATCACTTTTTCCGGGAGCAATTGGCGCCGTAGGTTTTTTCGGACTAGTACAACCACAACTTGCCGATACCCTACTGATTACCAATGGGTATTTTCCAGTATTATTAACCTTAAACAGCACTTTATTATCCGTATCCTCTTTAATCGAACCAAAGTCATGGTCTACTTTATCAAAAGACATTGTCGTGAGCGACTTCATCATTTCTTGCTGCTCTTTCTCCGTCTCGATTAAGGTTTCTTTTAACGCTTTTTCATTTTCCTCATTCGCAACAATAGAAGATTCAATTGTTTCTTTCTTTTGCTTTTCCTCAGAACAAGATACTAAAGAAAGAATCCCAATAATAACTACAAGACGTTTCATATCTAGAATAAATTAACTTAAGCAAAAGTAAGAATATTAGTGTTTTAAGCCTAGTCAGTGAACGAATATTTGGTAAGAGGTACCAGAAGTGCCTACGTTAAAATAAAAATGTGCCGCTAGGGGGAGAAAGGTTTGAATTATAGAACCCTTTGTCAGCAAATAAA
>JBILCD010000108.1:0-8439 GCA_044353285.1 Crocinitomicaceae bacterium
ATGCTGCTATTGTTGGTAAGCCACCATACGATGCCACAACAGAATCTCAATTTGAAATTTTTAATAAAATTGTATTCGAACCAATTCGAAGTTTAGGCATTGAGAGTAAATATAATGATATTGTTGCTAAGGCTTGTAATAAGGACAGAGAGCAAAGGTATCAAAGTTGCGAGGAATGGTTGGAAGCATTGAATAACTTAGGCTTGGCATCTGACGATTCACAACTAAAAACAGCGGCACCAATCAGTGAAAAAACAGTACTTGAGAATATCAATCTTGCTGCGCCAATAAGTGACAAAACAATAACTGACAATAAGGCAAGTGATAATGATGCTCCTACTTCATTAAGTGAAAATAACAGGGTTTCTCCTTCTTCTGAAAAAACAGATTCTACCAAAAAAATAGTATTGGCAATTGTAGTAGGTTGTTTAATTCTAACTATAAGCCTTATTTTTATAAAATCTAATATGCATGGAGCTTCTAGTGAAGCCTATGGCGATGCTTCAGGACTAGCTACTGTCGATGCTACTATTAAAGCTACTGCTAACACCAGTGAAGTTGAAACCGTGGCTTCAGATAATAATATAATGGATACAACATATAATAATCAGCCCGTTTCGATTGACTCGCCTTCAAAAAAAATACCACCCAATGAAAAAAAGAATAATAAACAAATAGAAGCTGTAAAACCTTTGCCAATTCTACAGGGTTATCAACTATTGGACACATTATTCGATTGATACAAAAATCATTAAGCCCGGTTGAGACTACAACCATAAGCAAATCATCAGGCTGTAAAGTAAATATTGGGTTTGGGGGTGATTCACATTTTGCAGGAACAGAATACGTTGTTATCGGTGGAAGAATTGTTGACAACAACTATCCATTTAATGGCAACTATATTCCCGCTGCCTGTGTAAAAGCGGTAAGGATAGGAACCAAGGTAGGAGTTGAAGTATTTTATACTCGAAATGGGGTTAGATCGGCAGAACCTGCAGTGGGTCTTTTAGTGGTTCTATAATGAAAAAAATAAATTTTAGAATTAAAGATTTAAAATAAACTTTAAGAATTATGGAATCAAATCAGGATGTTTTTATAAGTCAATCAAGTACAGATAGTAAACTTGCTTATGCTATGTGTGATTACCTTGAGATAGTTCCCTTTTTGGCGTGTATTTTTATTTAAAATTGAGACATGAAGTAGCAATTAAAATATTGAAATTTAAATATGCTAGTAAGTCCTAAAAATAAATTGCAATTAATTCTAATAATTATGGTCAAATTTACGGTAATTAGATTCGTTTACCGTAAATTTGTCCATTATGGATTCGCCAATAGAAATTATACAAAAGCTTTTTATAAATAATCATGGTTATTTACAAGTGAAGGAACTTCATAGAAGTAGTAAATTATATACTTGTTTAAAACAACTTGTTGGTTCTGGAGAAGTAATTAAAATAAAAGCTGGATTGTATAAAAGTAAATTGTATTCAAATAAAAATGAGTTACAAGAATTAAGTCAAATTTATCCAGATGGCGTTATTTGTTTGTATTCTGCATGGAATTATTATGAATTATCAACAGATATCCCTGCTTATCACTGCTTAGCATTTCCGAATAAATCAAAGGTGACCATTCAGAATTATCCTCCAATTCAGGCTTTCTTTTGGATTCAAAAATTCTACGATTTAGAAGTAATAAAAAAAGATGGGATTAAAATTTATAGCCTAGAAAAATCAATTTGCGATGCCGTAAAATTTAGAAATAAAATAGGTGTTAACTTGATGTCAACGATTCTCAAAAATTATCTAAAAAGAAAAGACAAGGATTTAGATACGTTGTTCAAATTAGCAAAATATATGAAAATAGATAGATTATTAAGAGAATACTTATATTTAGTGCTATGAATAAAGGAGCCTCAATAAAAGCTAAACTTCAAAGTATCGCAATAAAAGAAAATGTTGCTTTTCAAATTTTAATATTCAGGTTTTTACAAGAACGATTTTTATATAGACTTTCAAAATCTAGATTTAAAAATTTCTTTTTCTTAAAAGGGGGGGCTTTACTTTATGCCTTTGAAAACGAGCTAACACGACCAACAAAAGATGTTGATTTTCTAGTGCAAAACATCTCGAATGATGTAGAATCTTTGAAGTTAATTTTTCAAGAAATAATAGCAATTGAAGATAATGATACAGTTTGGTTTGATGGCAATTCAATTAAAACTGAAATTATTAAAGAAGGGGAAAAATATGAAGGTCTACGATTATATATTGATGGAGGGTTTGATTCTATAAAAAATCGAATTCAAATTGATGTTGGTTTTGGTGATGTTATAATTCCAAAAGGACAACAAATAAATTATCCAATGCTTTTGCCGGATTTAAATTGTGTTACCATACAGGCATATTCAAAAGAATCGATTGTTTCTGAAAAACTACATGCAATGATTGTTTTGTCCTATTCGAATAGCAGAATGAAAGACTTCTATGACATTCATGTGCTAATGAAAACAAATAACTTCGATAAAGATATATTAACAAAATCTATAAAAGCAACTTTTGAGCAAAGAGAGACCAACATTCCTAGAGAACCAGCTTTATTTGATAATGAATTTGGTTTGGATTCGAATATGAATAAGTTGTGGAATATTTTTTTGAAAAAGAATAAATTAAATTTAACAATCGAATTCAAAGATATTGTTGAAAAAATCAAATTAGATTTTGAACCAATTTTAAATTCTTTAAAGTAACCCATTCAATGATTAACCAACAAATTCAAAATTACAAAATCCTTTCTCTGCTCGGCGAAGGGGGAATGGGAACAGTTTACCTTGCTGAGCATGTTAAACTTGGTAGAAAAGTAGCTATTAAGTCTTTGCACGCACAATTTGTAAACTCGGAACAAATTAGAGCGCGCTTTATACATGAGGCGAAAGTAATGGCTCAATTGCAGCATCCCAATATCGTTAACTTATATGATTACGTTGAAACAGAGAATGGATTATATCTAATTATCGAATTAGTTGATGGTAAACCAATAGATGAATATATTGAACAAGTTTCAGGACCAATCGAAGAGGAGAAAGCCATTGCGATGATGCATGAAATTCTAGAAGGATTTCAATATGCGCATGAAATGGGATTAGTCCACCGCGATATTAAGCCGTCTAATTTGGTCATTACAGCAAAGAACAAAGTGAAAATATTAGACTTTGGAATTGCAAAAATGGTAGGAGATACTTCCAGTAAAATGACCAAAACGGGAACGCAAATCGGAACCGTGTATTACATGTCACCAGAACAGGTAAAGGGCGATGACTTAGATCATCGTAGCGATATTTATGCGCTTGGGGTTACGTTTTTCCAAATGCTAACTGGAAGTTCTCCCTACAAAGGAATGACAAAAGAGTTCGAAGTTTTCATGAAGATCGTGAACGAAGATTTACCAGATCCGAGGACTATCTATCCTGGAGTTTCGGCTCATATGTGTGCCATTATTTCTAAAGCAACAGCAAGAGATGTTAATGAGCGTTTTCAATCGTGTGATGAATTTATCAAAGGATTAAAAACAGACAATTTTGTAGTATCTAACGAAACTGTAAAAGTGGAAGTTATAATACCTACTGTTCTACCTATCAATAACGCTGTTTCGCCTAATAATATAGAAGAAAAGCAGCATTTATCCGAGAAGGAAATTGCGCTAGAAAAAGATAAAAAGAAAAAGAAAAAACTTATGCTGTTTTTGTTAGCTGGAATTGGTTTTGTAACGCTTTGCACCATTATTATCACCCTAACAAAAGAAAATAAAGAACCACTAGATGCTATAATTCAAAATGAGGCTATCATAAATAACGCTAAAGAAAATAAAGAACCACTAGATGCTATAATTCAAAATGAGGCTATCATAAATAACGCTAAAGAAAATAAAGAACCACTAGACAAATCGAAAGAAGTAATTGAAACCTTTGTAGAAGAAGAGGCTGAATTTCTTGGAGGCTATCCTGCTATGATGGCTTGGATTCAAAAAAACTTGGTGTTTCCAGAAACAGCCATAGAAAAGGGTGTTCAGGGAAAATGCTTTCTTCGATTTGTTGTTAGTATAGATGGAAGTATTTCAAGTGTAACTGTAACTAAGGGAGTACCAGATTGTCCTGAATGTGATAAAGCGGCTATCAAAGCGATTAGGTCGATGCCGAAATTGAAGCCCGGAAAATTGAATGGAAGAAGCGTCTCCTCGTATTGTTCAATTCCGATTAATTTTGCTATTGAATAATAATAAAATATAGATTTCTGAAAAAGCAAAATGTGTGGGGAATGGAATGTGGCAACTAACAGGAGTAAGAGTTAAGCTAAATTACTAAATTTAAGTCTTATGGTAATGAAAGAGTGTAAGCTTACGAGCCTAAAATTAAGTCTTGCTAGAGACAAGGTAAAGGAAGTAGCTGAGGAAGTTGAATTTTAGTATGCTAAATAAAACCGATTTAAACATGACAAATACATTATCAAATAACCAGAACGAAATCTCAAGAATAATTGATTTCGATTCGATTAATGATATACGAATTAAAAAAGGCAAAGCTGTATTCAACAGAGTCGGGATATCTCTTTTGGCGGGTGTTGCCATGGTAGTATTAATCATTTGTTCTCTTTGGTCCACTGTATTTTGGCTCAATCCACTAAAAGTACTTTTTGGAACTATTTTTATTGGTGCTGTTTTCACTTGTCTTTTAATTCACTTATTGACAAGAAAAATCAATAAAACATATAAGAAGCAAATAAAAGAGCAGGTTACGGACAAGGTGATAAGCTCACTAGGCTATGAGCTAAGGCATGTTTTGGATGCTGAATTATCAAAAGAAGCGTTTAAAAAAAGTAAATTAATTGATCTTGCCTATAGTAGATTCAAATCAGAAGATTTGTTTACAGGAAAATTAGGCAATACTGATTTTCAGTTTTCTGAAATCTCTATCGAACCTATGCATAATGGAAAGCCTCCATTTAAAGGCTTGTATTTTCGTTTTGATTTTAACATCAACAAAAACTTTGTCTTGGATGTTGTTCAGTCAAATAGAAGACTTGTAGATAAGTTGAATTCAACCCCTGGCATAAGAAGTAATACTCAAAAAATAGACTGTCCGCTTTTGAATGACTTTTATTCAATATTTACAAATGACACTGCCTTAGCAGCTAATCTTTTGACTGAACAATTTAATTTGAATTTTAAAAAGAAATTTATCGATTGTGAACAACTTTTTTTCTTTTCAATTAGAGAAGGACAATTACACATGGTAGCATACAATGAACGTGATTATTTCCAAATTGATTACAACACGGAAATTGAAAAACAAATTAATAAACAAATATCGGACATTGAATTTGTCTATAAATCATCCAATGATCTTAAATCATTTTTTGAACCATATATTAATGAATTATCGAAGTTCTCTTTTTCAGGGACGGCCTCATCTTTATAGAACCAACGAGATCGCGCTATGCCTCAGCATCATTAATTATTGGAATTATCGGGTTGCTGTTATTTTGGTCTCCCATTGTTGGTGTATTATTGGGGATACTCGCTTTTATTTTAAATAAAAAGGTTTAAAGGATCAAAATGGTCTTATTGCAACCAACAAAGGAATGAGTATAGCTGGATTTGTGCATGAGGCGAAAGTAATGGCTCAATTGCAGCATCCCAATATCGTTAACTTATATGATTACGTTGAAACAGAGAATGGATTATATCTAATTATCGAATTAGTTGACGGTAAACCTATTGACGATTACATTAATAAGATCTTTCATATAGAAAAGAATATATTTAATTTTGAACGAAATAGTAAAAAATGAAATTTAATCTTCGATCCATCTTATCTTCAATTGTATTGTTAATCGGCTTAAGCAGTTCGGATTGTTTTTCTCAGAATTATTTTATCACGACTAGTAAAGATTCAATTTCTTGTCGTCAAATTAATTTTTTTGATACCAATGCTCAAGGAAAAATGATTGATTTTGAATATGTCAATAATCAAAATGAAATAATCCGATTGAAGAAACAAGAGATTCCTGACATTCAACAGTTATGTCAAGATGGCGCTTTGTATTTAAGGATGCCTTTAAATCTTAATAAATCCGATGGGTATTACAGGTATGGAAAAAGAATGGTTAAAGGGAAAATTACAGTGGATGTCTTTGATGATGTCACCACTAGTTTTAAATTAAAAGAGAATTTTGACGGCTCATACAATAGCCAAGGGGTAATGAAAGAAACTACTGAAGGTTTATACATGCGGCAAGTAAAATTACCGAATGGAATTGTTTATGAAGTTTCAGGACTGAAAGGAATAAAAGCATTAAAGGCGATTAGAGAATATATGTTTGAATGCGAACCTTATAAAACAGAATACTTCTCAAACCCAAAATATCAATCCTGTACATTCGAAGAAGCGGTAGAAGATTACAATAAAATGTGTCCTGAATAAAGAGGAGGTGGGATTTTACATAAGTTTGGTTTACCCTCAAGTTTTAGTTAGCTTTACATTAAAATTAAATCAATGATTAAAAAAGTACTAAGTTCCTTTATTATTTTATTTTCAATAATTGTCGCTAATGCTCAGGTTGGTGATTGGATAGCTGCTAACCCTGGACTTGGTATCGACGTGGCTGTAGATCCTTTTAACGACAGTTATACTTGCGGTCAAATTGTTGGCACTAATAATCAAATTGGCTCTTCTGTTATTAATAGTAACGGTCTTCAAGATGTCGTGGTGCAAAAATATGCATCTAATGGTGCCTTGTTATGGGTGAGTCATTTTGGGGGAGCTGGGAGCGATTATTCCTCTAAAATTGTTTTTGATGGTGTTAATGCTGTTTGGGTAGTTGGTCATTTTCAACAAACGATGACCGTTGGTGCTTTTACACTCGTGTCGAGCGGTGGATCAGATGTTTTTATTGTGAAATTAGATGCGAGTAATGGTGCGATTTTAATGGCTAAGAAAGGGGGAGGGACTACCAATGATTACGCTATGGACTTGTGCCTAGGCTCAAATGGAAATTTGTTTTTCTCGGGAAATTACAATGGTACGTTCATTTTTCCTGGCGCAAACATTAATTCTGTTGGCAATGGTCACGCGTTTCTATTGGAATTAGATTTAGCAGGAATTCCAGTGCAATCTTTTGGTATAACGGGCGGAGTTTCTATTTGGACGCATACGGTCGATGTAAACGGTAATATTTATATTGGTGGTTTTTCGACCTCTACAAATATTGGGTTTAATGGATCGGCCCAATCAATGAATGGTCAGAATCATTTTATCGCCAAATTCGATGCAATGGGTGTTTTTCAGTTTAATACGCTCTCATTATTTAATGGAGAGATTTATGGTTTAAGCGCCGACTCAACTGGCAGTATTTATTTCACAGGAAATTTCGATTCTCAAGCGAGTTTTGGACCAATTTCTTTAGTGAATGGTGCGAATGATAACGCGATTCTGGTAAAGATAAATAGCAATGGAAATTATTCATGGGCAAAATCATTTGGTGGTAACGGAAACGATCAGGGCTATGATTTGAAATGCAAAAGTAATAGTGAGTTATTGTTGACAGGCGTTTACACTGGAAATATCACTTTCGGCTCCGTTCCATTATCGGGCGGTTCGAATTTCAGAGCGTATTTAGCTGAAATAGACACAAGTGGTCAGGTTTCCTCTGTTATTTCTGGTTCGTCATCTGCTTCATCTGTTATTGCTAGTTCAGTAACATTTTTCGGTAATGATATTTATTTGTCTGGTTCTGCCTCTGGCAATTTGAACATGGCTGGACTTTCTTCATCTGTTTCATCATCCTTTATGATAAAAATAGCCGGGAATTCGAATGCAATTTCAGGAAAAGTTTTTCAAGATGTAAATAATAATGCCTCAATGGATGTAACTGAACTTGGTTTGCCAAATGTTTTAGTACAGGTAACAAATGGCTCATATCAAGCGCTATCTGCAAACAATGGGCTCTATGAAGTTTATGCAAATGCGGGAACTTATGCGGTGAACATACCAAATATGCCATTGTATCATACGCTGAGCACGCCACCATTGCAAAATGCTATTTTTGTTGGTTTAGGTAATGTGGATTCACTCAATCATTTCGGACTTGTTCCAACCCCCAACATGCCCGATTTACGTGTTACGCTTACTCCAATTACCGCTCCGAAAGCAGGATACGTTCTCGCTTACATGTTATCCTACAAAAATGTCGGAACAGTGGCTCAAAACGCGACAGTTTTATTCACGCCTCCCGCAGGTATTAACTTTTTATCTGCGTCACCAGCACCATCTCTTCAAAGCGCAAATAATGTGCAGTGGCAATTAGGTATTTTACAACCAGGACAGCAAGGCGATGTTTACGTTCAATTTAACATTCCGGTTGGAACTTCTATAGGTTATTCT
>JBILCD010000273.1:0-2713 GCA_044353285.1 Crocinitomicaceae bacterium
CACGCCTCCCGCAGGTATTAACTATTTATCTGCATCACCAGCACCATCTCTTCAAAGCGCAAATAATGTGCAGTGGCAATTAGGTATTTTACAACCAGGACAGCAAGGCGATGTTTACGTTCAATTTAACATTCCGGTTGGAACTTCTATAGGTTATTCTCTTGCATCTCAGGCTCAAATTACCCCTGTGATTGGTGATTTAACGGCTAACGATAATGTTTCTATAAGTCAAATCCAGGTCGTTGGTCCTTACGATCCAAACATAAAATTGGTCGATAAAGACACCCTCTACAATGTCGCGAGCGCTGATTGGTTAGAATATACCGTGCATTTTCAAAATGTTGGAAACGATACCGCATACAATGTCGTTATTATTGATACCCTATCATCTTTTTTAGATTTACCTTCCTTTGAACTTTTAGCGATGAGTCATCAAGCGCTTGAAGTTAATTTTGATGGGCAAATAATGACCTTACGCTTTAATCAAATCATGTTGCCAGATAGTAGCACCAACCAAGTTGGCTCGAATGGTTTTGTGAAATTTAGGTTGAGACACCCTGCATCGTTGCCTTTTCTGACAGAAATCAACAACTTTGTAGATATTTACTTTGATTTTAACGAAGCTATTCGTACAAATACGGCATCAACCATTCATTTAGATTCCTCTCTTTCTCAAATTATGTTAGTTGAACAAAAAGATGGCTTGGTTATTTTTCCTAATCCTACTAGCGCTGATTTAACCATTAAATTGGCAAAATCGATGAATGAAACAAAGCAAGTTATTTTAACGGATTTGAGTGGAAGAGTTCACCTTGAGGATACAATGATCGAACAAGAAACTACTCTAAATACTTCCTCGCTGAAACCTGGATTTTATATCGTTCAAGTAAGGAATGGTAGTTCTCAATGGAGTGCTAGTTTCGTTAAGATCTAAGTCGGTTTCGTTGTTGTAATATTTCACAAATCCAGACCAAGTAAGCTACCTATTTTAATCTTTAATAAATGTAGATTTGAAGCAATTGTCACCTTTAATTATTTGCAAGAAATAACTTCCTTTTGCTAAAGCGGAAATATCAATAAATTCCTCTACTACTTCTTTTTTGATAATAGCACTCCCGGTTAAACTGTAAATAGTGTACGTTTCTCCTATTAAATTTGCGGGTATTTGAATGGTAAGATTACTCGGATTAGGGATGATTGGAATTGATTGATCTGTAGGGATTTCAGAAATGGAGCCAACTTGACTGAAAATGTTCCATTTATTAAGATAAATTTTTAATGTGCCAGTGCGCACATCACCCCAAACCGCATAGGCAGTATCGTTCATTAAGCAGGTGTGCATGAAATCATTGCCGCTGCTTGTGAGTATTTGTTCATGCTGTATTTGTTGTGAACTTATGGGGTAATCTACGTTGAAATTTAGCGAGTCTTTTGGACGAACCGCTGCATAAATCTCCGTTGATTCTGCATAACTGGTTCCGGCACCATTTCTTCGATCTCTCCAACAAACAAGAAGATCGCCATCTACATCAAAGTCTGCCCACAGCAAATCTTGTAATTTTCCATTGGCAATTGGATCTTGATTGATCCGTTGCATGCTTGTCCATGTAATTCCTGCATCAGTAGTTTCAGTAAAATAAACATCAGCACCGTCATTTATCTCGCTTAGAAAAAAATAGGCTAGATGTAAGGAGTTAGATGGATCTGTTTTTAAAAGACTTCCCCTTTTGAGCAGGTCATTCTGCACACCAACATTTAATCCTTGATATGCAGTGCTGTGATTAATGGCTAAACCTTGTGTGTTTGACTTTGCGAGTAAGTATCTTGGCAGAAGACTTTGACTGGTTTCATAGCTCGGGTATATAGCATAAAAAGTTCCATCGGCACTTACTGCTGGGGAAGCCATTACTTGCGGTATGATACTTCCAGCTAAATAATTTATGGTATCCAAATAACGTGGCGTTTCAAAACTCAGTCCTGCATTTTTGCTTACACTCAAGTAAGGAAAATAGGGTGGTGATATCAGTGTAGGTTGCTTCGCATTCATTGAACTCACGTAGATTGTTCCATCATGAATACCTCCCGATTTATCAATAACCATCCATGGTCTATCGACACAAAGTTGATTTGGACAATCTGTAATGTTTATTACTTCGGTGCTATTTGACCAATTGAAGCCTCCGTCTACTGATTTTCGAATGATAATTTGGCCATTGGTAAAAAGCTCATTATCGTAATCGATATAGCACATAAATAAAGCGCCCGCAGAATTATAAGCAAGAGAAACGTCTGCAGAAGAATTTGTCACTTCTTCATGATTTTGTGCTATTGGCGAGGACCAATTATTTCCTCCATCCATAGAAACAGACGTTTTTATACAAACTTTTTGATTGAGTTGAAAACCCATCCATGCAGCGACAAGATGTTGTTGATTTTGAGGGTTAATTACTAGGTATGGTTCTCCTTCAAACACATTTCCTCCAGACACTAAGGTATTTTGAGAAAAAGTAGTAATGGTAAATAAAAGAAAGATATTGATAAGTATTTTCGACATAGATTTTATTATAAAAAGGCGATTTACAATAATTTTTTCAAGTAATTATTTCGTACAAATTTAGCACGAAATTTAGAGTGTTAAAACTTTTTAAACCTTGAAATCATCCGCTGCTTTCGTTCGAGTAACTGAGTTTTTATTTTCAGCTCAACGATGAGT
>JBILCD010000274.1:0-2702 GCA_044353285.1 Crocinitomicaceae bacterium
TATTATTCTTGGCGTCAATTTTCTTAAAGGAAATAGTTTTTTTGGAGGCGATCAAATTTTTTACAGTTATTTTGAAAATTCTGCGCAATTACAGCCAGCAAGTAATGTTACCTTAAATGGAGTTACTGTTGGGAAAGTGATTTCTGTCGAATATTCTCCAAATATTTCTACTAAAAATAGGGTCAAGGTAACATTCAGTATTCAAGAAAAAAACATAGTGTTGCCAATGGGAACAGTTATTGAAATTGGCTCGCTTGATTTATTGAATAAGGGCTTACTTATCGTAATGCCACAAAATCCGTCAAAAGGTAATTATAAGGCCGGAAGCACCTTGCCAGGCAGAATTACTACGGATGTGTTGTCCCAAGTAAAAGCATATGCAGATCCGATTTATAAAAAATTACAGGTGATGATGTCCTCCATAGATAAAATGGTTAGTTCCATATCTTCCTTTTGGGACAAAAGTGCCACTTCAGAAATTGAACAAAGTTTTAAGGAAATTAAATTAGCGATAAGTCGCTTCGGTATTCTTGCATTAGATATTCAACAATTTGTTGGGGAAGAAAAATTACAGTTTGAACGAATTATGTCTAATGTCGAAAATATTACGCTGAACATTAAAAAAAGTAATGATCAGATAACAACTATAATCGGTAATCTAAAGACTGTTTCCGATGATTTAGTGACAGCAGATTTTAAAGGAGTAATTAATGAGGCGAATTCAACCTTGAAAAAAATAAACCTCATATTGGATAATACGATCGAAGGCAAAGGTACACTAGGAAAATTAGTGCACGACGAAAAATTATACAACGAGTTAGTTGAATCAAATAATAAGTTGCAAGAATTAGTGGATGACATTGAAAAGCACCCAGAACGCTATGTGACAATTTTTGGGCGCAAAAGTAAAGGGCTACTTTTAAATAGTACCCAAGAGAAAAAACTTACTAATCTGTTAGATTCTTTGCCAAATTGATATGCTATCAATAGTTGTTTTTATTTCTTTGTTTGTTTTCTCAACGGGGCTGTTCTTGCTCAATGCTAATAAAATTCGAAAAAATATTCGCTTAGGAAGAGATGTAAATCGATCAGATAAGCCTTTAATAAGGCTAAAAACAATGGTAATGGTCGCTCTTGGACAAAAGAAAATGTTCAATCGGCCTATTGCGGCTTTCTTACACTTGGCATTATATGTAGCGTTTGTTATAACTCAAATTGAATTACTTGAAATTATAGCCGATGGTATAACAGGGAATCACAGAATGTTCTATTTCTCGCTTGGTGATTTTTATGTCTTTATGGTAAGTTTTATTGAGATTCTTTCAGTGCTGGCTTTTGTCGCAACAATCGCCTTCTTATGGCGCCGTAACATGCTTTCTTTGCCTCGGTTTAATAAAAATGAATTGCTGGGTTGGCCCAAAAAAGATGCTAATCTGATTCTTATCATGGAACTGGTGCTCATTGTTTTTATTCTTACCATGAATGGGACGGATGAGGTACTTTACAAACGGGGTGGTTCTTATGTTGATTTTTCAAAAGGCAGTTTTGGATTTTCAATTTCTGCTTGGCTCGGACCATTAGTATTCGATTCTTTTAACGTGGAAACCTTGCGTATTTTTGAACGCATCGGTTGGTGGGGACACATCTCCATGGTGTTCTTATTTCTGAATTATTTACCGTATTCTAAACACCTTCATGTTCTCTTGGCTTTTCCAACTACTTATTTTTCAAACCTTCAAGCAAAAGGCAAGTTTTCTCATATGAAATCGGTTGAAAATGAAGTTAAGTTAATGCTAGACCCTAACGCAATACCACCCGAAAGTGATGCGCCTCCCAGCCGCTTCGGTGCCAAAGATGTTACCGATCTAACATGGAAAAATCTTCTTGATGCTTATTCTTGCACGGAATGTGGACGTTGTACGGATGTTTGTCCGGCAAATAATACCGGTAAGTTATTGTCGCCTCGTAAAATCATGATGGATACGCGTGATCGCTTGGTTGAAGTGGGCGAATTGAAAAAGGGAGAAGTGGATAATAAATCCTTGCTCGGTGATTATATTACGCCTGAAGAATTGTGGGCATGTACCTCGTGTAATGCTTGCGTAGAGGCTTGTCCAATCAATATAGACCCACTTGCTATTATCATTGATTTAAGAAGAAATTTAGTGATGGAGGAGTCGGCAATGCCTTCTGAATTAGCCGGAATGTTAACGAATATTGAAAATAATGGCGCGCCATGGCAATTTTCACAAAGCGACCGATTAAATTGGGCAAATGAAGAATAAGGCTGTGGCAGATAATTTAATGGAAAGGTTTAGTGGTAGCTTTACCCCATTGATTGAGAAAAGTAGTAATATACAAGTTTTTGAAGAGTAAATTATGCGTTTGAACGTTCCCACAATGTCAGAAATGATGGCCAAAGGAGAAACTCCGGAAATTCTTTTCTGGGTTGGCTGCGCCGGAAGTTTCGACGACCGTGCTAAGAAAATAACCAAGGCCTTAGTGAAAATATTAAATCATTGTAAGGTGAGTTTCGCTGTGCTTGGAACGGAAGAATCTTGTACCGGTGATCCTGCGAAAAGGGCGGGAAATGAATTTACTTATCAGATGCAGGCCATGATGAATATTCAAGTGCTCGATGGCTATGATGTTAAGCGGATCGTAACGGGCTGCCCGCATTGTTTTAATACGCTGAAAAATGA
>JBILCD010000275.1:0-2697 GCA_044353285.1 Crocinitomicaceae bacterium
GTTTAAAAACAGAGCAAAATAAAACAGTCGTTCTTTCTTCTCATCAGTTATCTGAGATCGAAATTATTGCCAATCGAATGGTAATTATCAATAAAGGAAAATCGGTTATTGAAGGTTCGGTTGAATCGCTAGTCAATGAGCAGGAATTATTACTTCAAATAGAAGTGAGTGATCCTGAAAATGCCATTAAAGTGATTGGAATGGAATATCCTACCTTGAAAGTAAAACATTTGTATGGTTCAACCATAGAAATTGCCTTGGAAAAAGAGATGGTTCCTAAAATCAATTATTTATTAGTTAACAAAGGATTCGAAATACATTCATTGGAGCCAAAACGCAAACTAGAAGACTTTTTCATGAAAATCATACAGGAATAATGTTATTAAAAAATACGTACAACGAATTCATTAAAATCATTGCTAAGCCAAGAAGCTATATTGGCCTGGCTGTATTGACTGCCTTAATTTTGGTGATTTTATTCGCTATGAAAGCAGACGGATCTTCATATATTTCTTTTGTAACCTCTTCTTTTGAGCAAACTCTTTCCTTCAATGGAAATATTTTAAATGGAAACTTAATTGCATTCATCATTCTTCAAATGTTAATTGTGCATATTCCCTTGCTTGTTGCTTTGGTAACTGGTGATCTTATTTCTGGCGAAGCAGCTATGGGAACCATTCGAATGCTAGCTACAAAGCCCATATCACGTACGAACATCGTTTTGTCAAAATTTATAGCAGGTGCGGTTTACACCTTGATTTTAACAATTTGGTTAGCTTTTCTTGCGCTAGTTGTTGTAAAATGGATGTTTGGATCTGGCGATATGATTGTATTAAACAGTAGCGGTTTGGTCATTCTTCAAGAAGCTGATATTTTTTGGCGCTATGGCTGTAGTTTTATTGTGGCGTACTTAGCCTTACTTACTGTATCTTCCCTTTCAATCTGTCTATCTGCTTTCGCTGAAAATTCTATTGGACCTATTGTTACAACCATGGGAATCATTATTCTTTTTACCATTATCGGTTCCTTAGATGTTACCGTTTTTGATTCAATAAAGAAATTTTTATTTACGACGCACATGGCTTCTTGGAGAAGTTTTTTTGAGGATCCAATCAACTTGAAAGATATTTGGCAATCGATTTTGATTCTAATCGTTCACAATATTCTATTCGTGGTAATCGCAGTTCTAAAATTCAACAAAAAAGACATTACTTCATGAAAAATCTCCTAATTATTTCTTTCTTATTCTTTTCTTTTTTAAGCCTTGGTCAAACTCCTGATCAAATAATAGCGCAATTGCTTACTAAGATTAATCTTGTTAAAGATTATTCAGTAACAGCAAATATTAAGGCAGATATTCCCATGATTAAAATTTTGCCAGTCAATGCGACTATCTATTTCAAGCAGAAAGATAAGTTTAAAGTAGTTTCTAAAGGAATAGCGATTTTGCCTAAACAAGGATTTACTGATGTCTCTACTTTTCTTTCTAACAAAGGTACGTATGTGTGCGTCGATGGTGGCACGAAAGTCTTGAATGGAATCCTTACAAATTTGGTTACTGTAATCCCAATTGTGGAAAATAGTGATATAGTTTTAGCAAAATTATGGATTGATACTAAGCGCAAACTAATTATAAAAACAGATTTAACAACAAGAGGAAGCGGTAGTGTTATCATAGATTATCAATACGCTGCTCAAGTAGCCTATGGTTTGCCCGATCAAATAATTTTTACTGTTGATGTTAAGAAATTTAAAATGCCTAAAAGTGTAAGTGGGAATGTTAATCAGAGTAATACGAATTCAACACAAAAAAAAACAGGAACAATCACCATTAAATTAAGCTCTTATTCGATTAACAAAGGGATAAATGATCAGTTTTTCAAAACGAAAAATTAATTACTTAAGGTCTAATCAATTATATTTACTTCTCGTTCTAAAACCACATTATATTTATTTTTTATATCTAAAATAATTTCTGTAGAAAGATCATAAACTTCTTTTCCTGTGCTACCACCATAATTGACTAGCACCAATGCTTGCCTTTCATGTACACCATAATTCCCAAAATTTTTACCTTTCCATCCTGCTTGTTCTATGAGCCAACCTGCCGCTAATTTTTTCATGCCATCCGTACTTGGATAGTTTGGGATATTGGGAAAACTTTCTTTTAATTGATTAACAAGTTCTTCTGAAACAATTGGGTTTTTAAAAAAACTACCAGCATTTCCAATAACCGCGGGGTCTGGTAATTTTGATTTCCTAATGGCAATGACTGCATTACTAATATCTTGGATGCTTGGATCTGAAATGCCCATATTTGTTAATTCATCTTCAATAGCGCCGTAAGTTGTGTTTTTTAATGCTTTTTTGGAGAGTCTAAAAGCAACATGACAAATCACGTATAGGCCTTTTAATGTTTGCTTAAATGCACTTTCTCGATAACCAAATTTACATTCTTCGGCATTAAATTTCTCCATCTTACCGCTAGCGATATTATAGGCGAGTAGGTAGGCGAATACATCTTTTATTTCTACGCCGTAAGCGCCAATATTTTGCATCGGACTTGCTCCAACACTTCCTGGTATTAGACTTAAATTTTCAACTCCTGACCAATTTTTGCTTATGCAGTGAAGCACAAAGTCATGCCATACCTCTCCTGCACCTGATTCTACTACTACATAATCATCACCTTCTTCG
>JBILCD010000276.1:0-2687 GCA_044353285.1 Crocinitomicaceae bacterium
ATGGCAAAGATCTATTTATGGGTTTTCAAAATTAAATTAGCGACAACTTCCCCTGAAATTATTGAGGGAGGAACTCCTGGTCCAGGAACGGTTAACTGCCCTGTGTAATAAAAATTACTTAGTTTTTTACTCTTAATCTTTGGCTTAAAAATCGCAGTTTGTTTAAGGGTATTCGCCAAACCATAAGCGTTGCCCTTGAAGGCGTGATAATCATTTTTAAAATCTGAAATACAAAAACTCCTTTTATAAACGATATTATTTTCTATATCATTGCCAGTTATCGTTTTCAACCTCAGAAGTAGGCGTTGAAAATAATCTTCCCGAATTTCTTCGGAATCTTCTAGATCTGGTGCGATTGGCACCAAGAAAAATAAATTTTCATGTCCTGAAGGCGCTGTGCTAGCATCAGTTAAAGAGGGAACAGACAAGTAGAACAAAGGCGCTTTTGGCCATCTTGGATTCTTGTAAATTTCTTCTCCATGCGCTTCGAGCGACTCATCAAAGAAAAGGTTATGATGGTTCAACTTTTCAACTCGCTTATTGAGACCAACATAAAAAATTAAGCTAGAAGGAGCCATGGTGCGCGAATCCCAATAGTTTTCATCATAGTTAGCTTTATCCTTCAGTAAACTCGCTTCGGTATGGTGATAGTCTGCACCCGAAATGAAAATATCAGCTTCATATTTCTCAGTTGCTGTTATCGCAGCTATTGCTTTATTTCCTGCGTATTCAAAGCTTAGAACTTCTGAATTTGTTTTGATGCTTACGCCTTGTTCAAGAGCTATTTTTTGAAAAGCCTCTATGAATTTATACATGCCGCCCATTGGATACCATGTACCTAATGATAAATCAGCATAATTCATTAATGAGTAGAGTGCAGGCGTATCTTTTGGCATAGCACCAAGAAATAAAACCGGAAATTCTAACAAGGAAATTATTTTTGGATGCGTAAAGTATTTTCTAATATAACTTGAAAATGATTGCGTAAGATGTAAATTAAATATGCCTTTAAGAATACGCATGTCGGCAAATTCCAAAGCCCCTAAACTAGGTTTAAATACCAAATCATTCATGCCAACATCATACTTGTATTTGGCATCTTTTAAAAATTTTTGAAGCTTCAAGGCACTTCCTGGCTCTAATGATTCAAACCAATGTTCAATTTCTGCCATTCCTGCCGGAATTTCCGATTTAGAATGATCTGGCCAGTAAACGCTGTAGGAGGGATCTAGGCGTACGAGTTCATAAAAGTCAGAGGTGGTGTAACCGAATTTTTGATAGAAGTTCTCAAAAACATCAGGCATCCAATACCAGCTAGGGCCCATATCAAATGTAAATCCTTCGGCTGAGAATTGTCTGGCTCTGCCACCAATGCTTGAATTTTTTTCTAAAATTGTCACCTTATGTCCTTTTTTGGCTAAAAAAGAAGCAGCGGAAAGGCTGGCAATACCAGCGCCTAGAATGACAATTTTTTTACTCATTTAATTTGCCGAATAGGAATAGTCTGAAAGGGCTACCATTAATTTTTTACGAGCGATAAAGATACGACTTTTAACTGTTCCTATTGGTATTTGTAACTCATTTGCGATTTCTTGGTATTTAAAACCCTCAAAATGCATTTCAAAAGGCTTCTTAAATTCTGAGTCTAATTTTGAAATTTTATTCCGTATGTCTTTGGTTGAAATATATTCTAGCGGGGTAGATTTTGAACCAACCATATTCGAAATGGTTTCCAACTCCTTGGAACTATCAAAAATACTTCTTGATTTCACTTTCCTTCTGTATTGATTAATAAAAATATTACGCATTATAGTAAAAACCCAAGCTTTAAAATTTGTTTGAGGAGTGTAATAGTTTTTATAGGTGATTGCTTTTAGCATCGTTTCCTGTGTTAAATCTTGCGCATCAGCCTTATTTCTAGTAAAACTCATCGCAAATGAACGTAGATTAAACTCTAAATCTACGAGGGCTTGGTTAAATTCTAATGTTGACATACAATTTTGTTTAATGTTTACGATACAAACTTAAACAAAATTGTTTAACAAAAACTAAAAAAGATTAAACAAAATATAAAAAAAATTATTTTTTGATGTTTTTAATCATCTCATCAACGATTTTCGGGAGGTCAAATCGTGCCTTCCAACCCCAATGCTGCTTAGCAATAGCATCATCGATCGAGTTTGGCCAGCTGTCTGCAATGGCTTGTCGAAAATCTGGATTATACGTGACATTAAAATTAGGCAGCTGTTTTTTAATCGCTTCGCTTAATTCTTTGGGGGTAAAACTTACTCCTGCTAAATTATAGGAGGATCTAATTTTTATTTGTTCGCTTGGCGCTTCCATTAGTTCAATGGTAGCTCGGATAGCATCATCCATAAAAAGCATAGGCAAGGCGCTTGTTTCACTAAGAAAGCAGTCATAATCAATTCCGGATGTTGCTTTATGGAAGATATCTATTGCATAATCGGTTGTTCCGCCTCCTGGGGGACTTTTATAGGAAATTAAGCCAGGGTAGCGAAGGCTTCTAACATCCACTTGATGTTTATTGTGATAGTATTCACACCAGCGTTCTCCTGCTAATTTAGAAATGCCGTAGACGGTGCTGGGTTCCATAATGGTATACTGTGGCGTTTTGTCGGCAGGAGTTGTTGGTCCAAAAACGGCAATTGAGCTTGGCCAAAAGATTT
>JBILCD010000277.1:0-2685 GCA_044353285.1 Crocinitomicaceae bacterium
AGTGAATGGATACTATTGGACTACATCGACGTTGTGTGCCACATATTTTATAAAGACGCCAGAAAATTCTATGAACTCGAAGAATTATGGGCAGATGGAGAACGAACTAATATTCCCAATATTAATTAACAATTATGGCAAAAGAAAATAAAAAAGGTGGTTTTTCAGTGTATTGGATATATGCCATTCTAGGAGTATGCTTAATTGCCTTTCAGCTTTACATGAGCGGTGATTCTCAGGTTTCCATTTCAGACAAAAAAACATTATTCAGTTTAATTGAGGCTAAGGGAGTAAGAAAAATAGAGATTATTAATGAGAAAAGCGCTGAGTTTTATTTAACAAAAGAAGGTGTTGCATTCGTAAATAGTATGAAAGGTGGGGATTATGAAACCATCAAAAAAGCATTTAAAAAGGAGGGCGTAGTTAAAGGAAAAGAAATTGTATTTGAAATCGAAAACATTGGCGACCTTGGAAACTTTCAACGTGATTTAGATGATCGCAAAGCAGCGTATGAAATAGTTCCACGCGTTAATTATTTATCCCAAATACTTAGCTATATATTGCCATTTGGTATTATTATCCTCATCTGGATTTTTGTCATGAGACGGATGTCTGGAGGTGGCGGAGGCGGTGGAGGCGGAAGTCAAATTTTCAACATAGGTAAATCTCGGGCTCAAGTCTATGACAAAGGAAAATCGACCAATATTACTTTCAAAGATGTAGCAGGATTAGCGGAAGCAAAAATAGAAATTGTTGAAATTGTTGAATTCTTAAAAAACCCAAAAAAATATACAGATATTGGCGCAAAGATTCCAAAGGGCGCTCTCTTAGTTGGCCCTCCAGGAACGGGAAAAACGCTTTTAGCGAAAGCAGTAGCAGGAGAAGCAAAAGTTCCCTTCTTTTCTTTATCAGGGTCAGACTTTGTAGAGATGTTTGTCGGAGTTGGTGCGTCGCGCGTTCGGGATTTATTTAAGCAAGCTAAAGAAAAAGCACCATCCATCATCTTCATTGATGAAATCGATGCTATTGGGCGTGCTCGAGGAAAGAATAATGGATTTAATTCAAATGATGAACGGGAAAACACCTTGAATCAATTATTAACAGAAATGGATGGTTTTGGGACAAATTCTGGTGTAATTATTTTAGCAGCAACTAACCGTGCCGACGTTTTAGATAGCGCATTGATGCGTGCAGGGCGATTTGATCGCCAGATATATGTAGATATGCCCGATTTAAATGAGCGAAAGGAAATATTTCAAGTACACCTAAAGCCATTAAAATTAGAGCCAAATTTAGATGTTGATTTTCTTTCCAAACAAACACCAGGTTTTTCAGGCGCTGACATTGCTAACCTTTGCAATGAGGCGGCATTAATTGCTGCAAGAAATGGGAAGAAGAAAGTTGAAAAACAAGACTTCTTAGATGCTGTAGATCGTATCATTGGAGGTCTAGAAAAAAAGAATAAAATAATAACCATAGAAGAAAAGAAAGCAATTGCATTTCACGAAGCTGGGCATGCGACAATTTCATGGCTATTAGAATTTGCTCATCCATTAGTGAAGGTAACAATTGTCCCGCGTGGCCAATCACTTGGAGCGGCATGGTACTTACCCGATGAGCGGAGTATTACAACAACAGAGCAACTACTTGATCAAATGTGTTCGGCATTGGGCGGACGAGCTGCTGAGGAAATAACGTTTGGAAAAATCAGTACGGGTGCCTTAAGTGATTTAGAAAAAGTTACGAAACAAGCCTACGCAATGGTCTCCATTTATGGCCTGAATAAGAGGTTAGGTAATGTATCCTTCTATGACTCTCAAGGGAGAGACGCCTTTACCAAACCTTATTCTGAAGATACTTCAAGAATCATCGACGAAGAAGTGAGCATATTAATCGAGCAGCAATATCAACGTGCCTTGAGTACTTTAAAAGAGCATGAGGATAAATTAATTTTATTGGCTGAAAAACTCTTAAAAACAGAGGTCATTTTCAAAGAAGATTTGGAATTAATATTTGGTAAACGAGTTTGGGATAAGGATAAAGAGTTAGCAGAAGAAATTCTACCAAAGCCAAAAAGACGTTCCAAAAAAATTGTTCCACCTAGCGACGAAACTGAATCTTCGAATGACTGATTTAGTGTGCATACTAAACACCAGTGATCAATATTTTTTTGAAATATGTAGAAGTATCCTTATAAACAATGACATAGAATTCAAAGAAAAAAACACTGTTGATAGCATGTATCAAAATTTTGGAAGCTATTCCTTATTCGTAATTCCTTCAGCTGCTGAGCTTGCAAAACAATTAATTGAACCAAAGCATGAATAATTTAGCGATTCGTTCAATTACGGGACTACTCTTTGGAACCGTTGTCATTGGATCTATTCTTTGTGGGCCTTACACCCTAATCGCAACATTTTCTACTTTTATGTTGCTTGGCTTACTTGAATTTTACCGCTTATTTAAAGACCAATCTTCCCTGAAAATAAGTAAAGAAATAGGTGTTTTTATTGGTGCTTTTATTTTCACCATATTGGTTGGTATTAGCATGAGAATACTGCCTATTTTATGTATTTCATTTATATTCCCCTTGTTTTTCACACTGGTCTTAGTTGAACTTTGGAAAAAGGAAGTCAACCCTTTACTAAACATAGCATTATTGGTTTTTGGAATTATTTATGTGGT
>JBILCD010000109.1:0-8273 GCA_044353285.1 Crocinitomicaceae bacterium
ATCATATGGTTTGGTTCAAGTGCTGTTTGTGTTCTTAATTCTGCTCTTACATGCTTTCATATTCTTAAAGATTGCAGCAAGGTTGGTTAAAAATGGAATACTTAATTCTGGACATCGCCTTAATTTGTCTACCATCTGGCTTTGGCTTAAAAAATCGTAATGTGATTATTGCAGCAATAGATCTCGGAACAAATACCTTTAGTTTATCAATTTGTAATGTGGTAAATCGAAAACTTACCTTGATACATCAGGAAAAGGAAGCGGTCATGATTGGAATGGGTGGGATAAATGAGGGATATATTGCAGAAGATGCTATCAATCGAGCTTTGAGTTGCTTAGGACGTTTTAAATTATCTTGCGATAAATACTTGGTTGAAGAAATACGTGCTATTGGAACTTCAGCTATTCGAGACGCGAAAAATAGTCATGAATTTATTCAAAGGGTAAAAGCCAATGTAAATATTGAAATTAAAACGGTTGATGGTCAACAAGAAGCAAATCTTATTTATCATGGCATAGCCTATAAACACCTTTTTGCAAAACCATCTCTCATTATGGATATCGGAGGGGGAAGTACTGAATTCATCTTCGCCGATCATGAAGGTATTATTGAAATGGCGTCTTTTAATATCGGAATCTCACGAATTTATCAGCTTTTCGATTTATCAGATCCACTTAGCTCAGATGATATACAAAAAATAGAACGTTATTTAGATGAAAGTACGGGTGATTTCTTTGAGAAGATTAATACCGATATTTTAATTGGTGCCGCTGGTAGTTTCGAAACATTTTATGAAATGATTTATAATACTACCTTCCCTGAATCTTTTGAGTCGATTGAAATGCCCATGTCAATGTTTAAGAATATCTTAGACCTTGTCATTAATTCTACCTACGAAGAAAGAAAGGCACACCTTCATATCATAGAAATTAGAAAGAAATTAGCGCCTATTGCTGCCGTTAAAACAAGATGGATACTTAAAAAGATAGTTGCATCTCAAATTATTGTTACCCCATGCTCACTTAAAGAAGGAGTTTTGCTGGGTTAAAATAACTGCTTCTTTTTCATTGTTTTATGTTAAGAAACATTGCTAATGTAGATGAGAAAATAGTTCCTGTTAAAATAAAAAATAAAGACAAAATTTATCTAACGTTTATAGGACATTATTGAAACTAAAATAAGAGTTGTCTGTCCTGAAAAAGATGGTTTAGAAATCCTTGTTATTTTCAGAGTTAAAGGATAAATAGAACAAAAAAAGCCCGTTCAATAATGAACGGGCTTTTTTTTATGATTTACTCTATTTTATAATAATTATTTGCTCTATAAATATAAGGTCATTAGAATGTATGCTGATAAAATATTCTCCTGCTTCCAATAACGAAGCATCAAGTGTTCCATGTGCAGCGTTAAAAGGAACTTCAATGGTTCTGCCTAACATATCGTATATTACAACGGATGATATTATACCATCTAATTCAATATGAAAATTTCCATCATTTGAGGGGTTTGGATAAACTAATACACTTGCAGACAATAAATTGTTAAGACCTGTGAAATCCACAAGGAAACATGCAGAAGTATCTACGCAACCATTTTCTGTTACTTCAACAGCGTAATTCCCTGTAATTATTGGCGTGAATGCTTGATTTGTTTGACCACTAACAAGTGCATATCCATTGTTGCAATCCAACCATTGGTAGGTCGCTCCTGTTGCGCTCGCGCTTAATAAACTTCCAACTTGCGTGACATTTACATTTACTGTATTTCCCATCACGATATTCTGTGTTTGAGCACTCGTGTTTCCGTTTCCGTCATCATAGGTCCAAGTTACAACGGTTGTTCCAGTACCTGTTATTGGAAAACATGCGTTATGTGTCACTACTATAGATGAAGCACAGTTTTCAGTAGCTGCTGGATACACTAATGACGTTACTTCTGCAGTTGAGCAAAATACTAAATCAGGTAATACCGCTAAATCAGGTGTAGGGGCAATAGTATCCTGAACTCCATTGTATTCAAACGCACCTATATCACTGGTGTTTGTTCTACAAAAACCTCTTTGGTCGTATTCAAAGTTAGCTGTTCCTGCATTAATTAATGGCGAGCCAGGATTAATTGAACAAGTGGGGGTAGAGCCTCCATTGTTTACCAATCCAGCTAAGTTTGCGCTTACATTGAGTATATTATTGGAACCCGAAATGGTGCATCCATTTGTATTACTCATATGCGAAAAGTTCATGTTTATATTCCCTACGAAGTCTGTGGCTGTATTTTCAAAAGTTGTGTTTACTGCAGTACAGGAACCACCTAATGATTGAATGCCTCCTGTTCCAGATGTGCATGAATTGTTCAAAAGCGTGCAGTTGTTAAGAAATAATCCACCTTGTACATTTGCAGCGTAAAAAACACCTGCAGTTGATGAACTTGAATTATTGTAGATTGTACAGTTTGAAAAATTAACCGTCCCGTCAATATTAGGTAAATACATCATTCCAGAAGAAGATGTGTTATTTGAAAATGTACAATTGGTAGCATAGAAACTACCTGTACTATTTACAAAATATATAGTTCGGTGGCTATTATTGTTGAACCAACAATCTTCTAAAATTAAATCGCCGTCATTATTAGGTTTGTAAACAATATCTTCTCCCGCACAATTTATTATTTGAAAACCAGAAATTTTTAAACTTCCACTTCCATAATTGAATAAGAATCCTTCAGCGCCTCCACCATCAATTATAATTTGATCAGGTCCTGATCCTAAAATGGTGACATTATGACTGGGTCCTCCATTTTGTCTTGCGCCCCAATTTATTGTTCCACTAAGACCTGTAGCATCAACAATTGCTTCTCCACAGCTATAATTGTATGCATCAATAATAGCTTGTCTTAAAGATCCTACTCCAGAATCGTTAAGGTTTGTTACCTCAAAAACTCCTGTATTGTTTATAGTAATATTTCCGGTAGGGGAAGTTACAACAGGTGTTTCCGTGCTTCCATTTATGACCAAACCAGTACATTCAGCATCAACTACATTTGATAAAGTACTAGTTGATGAAATATCGCCGGTAAGCCAAAAATAATTGGTGCCTTCGTTCAAGGTAATGGTACTTGAAATAGTATAGTTACCTGTTAAATCAGATGATCCAACTAGATTTGTAGTGTTAAAAACATTACTTGTGCCTGTTGCATAGATTTTCTTATTTAGTAGGTCGTTGCAATCATCAGATGAACCAGTTGTATTCATTAAAAAATTAGTTAGATTCAATGGATTTAAGTTTCCTTGAGTTGTTACATCTATTCTCATTATCGCTTGATTATCATAGCCCTGTTTTAATCCGCAACCTACATGACTTGTTGTTGAAGACACATAAACCATATTCGTTTGATCTGCAATTAATACCTCGTCGATTCCAACATTTGTTTGGTCAGAATTATCCATTGGACCAGCGACACCCCTAAATCTTATTGTTAAATCATTGGATCCAGTATAGGCGGATAAATCAACCGTAACCAATGTCCAGTTAGCATAATTAGAATTAATAGTATGCAGCAATGTATAGCCTCCTCCCATATTACTTGCTGCAATCTGTATTTCTTCGTCCCCGTCTGGATGCTTAACGTAAAACTTCATGTAAGGAGCTGCATAGGAACTCAGATTGATATTATTGATAATCATGTCTACTTGGAATCCACAGCATTGATATCCATCAAACATATTAGAATAAAGTATAGCACAATTTCCTGACCCTCCAAACCCATTATCTAAACCATTATTACCCATTGATCCAGTTATATTAGGGTTATCACTACGGTACCAAGTAGAAGGATTTCCTGACCAAGTACCTCCCGACCAAACTGGCGTTGTGACAGTATTTGGAGAAACAGGAGGAAAAACTCCGGAATCAAAATTTTGGAGTTGTCCGTGTAGAACGGAGTTAAGAATAAGTAGTGTAATCGTAAGGATTTTTCTCATTTTTTATATATTATTTTATTGCAAAACTAGCTTTAATTAATAAGTTGTCTGTGACATTTTTAAAGATAACAAAATAATAATCTGTCTAAAATACCTGATGTTTTTGTAACTATCTGAAAATTAAGCGAAAGGCTAATTTATTAGCTGTAAACCATACTGTATTTTAGTTGAGTGCTTAAAATAAGATGGATGCTTAACAAGATAGTGGCATCTCAAATTATTGTCACTCCATGCTCACTCAAGGAAGGAGTTTTATCGGATTTTTGATGTTTTTATCCAACACAACTATCGATACAACTTCTATCATTTCAAGCATGTTCATATTCTTAGCGTGTATAAGTCTACCGCACTTTATATTAATGCATCTTTTTTATAAACCAAAAAAGTAAAAAGGCTTACTTTTAAAGCTTGCTTTATTGAAGATGTTGTGAATTTATAAATATGGTGGGGTAGAATAAGTGTTAGGGCTCAAACTTTACATTTATATTTGTTAGAATAATTAGGAATATAAATCGTCGTTACCATATTAATTAAAAAAGATGACCTTAATTGAAGACTATATATCGAATAACAATTATGGTCGCTTACTTGGCATGAACTTTACCATTTTAGAAGATGGAGTAGTTCATTATTCCTTAACCATTTCAAAGGATCATCTGGCCACTCCAACTTCGGCTCATGGTGGCTGCATGGCTTCACTGTTAGATGCCACAATGGGAGTAGGGGCCTTGTCGCTAGTGGCAGCAAAGAACCAAGTAGTCGCTACCGTTGAAATGAAAATTAACTTTCTAAAAGGCGCTGTATTGAATGATCAATTATTGGCAACTTCTAAGCTTGTTAAAAATGGAAATAAAATTATTATTATGTTTGCGGAACTAAGGAATCAAAAAAATGAAATCTTAGCGGTTTCCTCAGGTACGTTTATGCCCTATGACGCTAAGAAAGCGGGATATTAATTTTAAAAAAAAAAAGAATATGTTAGGTACTATTTTACTATTAATTTTTACAGTTGTTGTTGTTCCATTGCTTAGCTTTTATTTCGGAACGCCGCTTACTGAAATTCAAAATGTAATTTTATTCGAACACATGACCTGGTTGGTTGGTGGCGTAATTGCATACTGCTTTATCGTAGGAGAATTAAGTAAAAATAATTCCCAAGTCGATAAATTATGGAGTATTGTTCCGGCAGTCTATGTTTGGGATATGACATATTTGGCGGGTTGTAATGAGCGAATGGTGTTGATGTCGATTCTTGTTACGATATGGGCTATACGCTTAACTTATAATTTTGCAAGGAGAGGAGCGTATACATGGAAGTTTTGGGCTGGAGAAGAAGATTATAGGTGGGAGGTACTTCGAAAAAGACCTGGTTTTAATAATCGTTTCGTTTGGATGATATTTAACTTGTTTTTTATCTGTTCCTATCAAAACATCCTTATTTTCATGATTACAATTCCAATTCTTACCGCTACTGCAAGTACGCAGCCACTTAATTGGATTGATTACCTGCTATCATTTACTTTTGTTTTTTGTGTTGTTATTGAATTTATAGCGGATAAACAGCAGTATGTTTTTCAAACTGAAAAACATCGGCGAATGAATGCTGGAGAACCTCTCGGAGATTATGAGAAAGGATTTATTGATACCGGGTTGTGGGGAATTGTTAGGCACCCGAATTATGCGATGGAACAGGCCATTTGGGTAATCTTTTATTTCTTTAGTGTGGTTGCCACGCACGAATGGATTAATTGGTCTATTGTAGGTTCCGCTTTACTGATTATTTTATTTAAAGGTAGTTCTGATTTTTCGGAAGAAATTTCTGCCGGTAAATATCCAGCGTATAAGGATTATCAATCGCGCGTGCCAAGGTTTATCCCCTTTGCAAAGTTTAAATAATGTTACTGCTTTAAAGCCGCCAACTTTTGTTTGATTTTTTCGAGCTTATCTATTAGAATTTCGTTCTTATTCACTGCTGAAGATGGTGAAGAAACACCTCCTTTTAGCGCCTTTTTAGCCCCCTCGATCGTATAACCCTGACGTTTTACAAAATCATATATGGTGTTAATCACACTAATCTCCTTAACGGAGTATAAACGATTACCTTTATTGTTTTTTTTTGCTACTGTTAAATTGAATTCTCGTTCCCAAAATCTTAGTAATGACTGGTTTACGTCCATCATTTTGGAAACTTCACCTATCGTATAATAAAGCTTGCTTAGTTGCTCAATTTCAATTTTTGTCATGATAAATACCAATTGTTTTCGAAAATAGTTATAATTTTGCAAATTATTAGAGTATTATGAATTTAAAAAAACTATTTATTTACGTCGTTATTGTTGTGTCATCATCTCTCTCTAGAGCATGGAGTCAAAAGCCTGAAGGAGCTACAATAAAACCTGTAGATCAATCATTACCGACCTTTAATAATCAAAATAGTGAAAAAATTAATTCTATTATTGCCTTTGCAAAAACATTCATAGGAACTCCATATCATTGGGGAGGTACAAGCCCTTCTGGATTTGATTGTTCAGGATTTATAAATTATATTTTTGGGAATTTTGGTTTCTCTTTAGCACGAACTAGTTTTAATTTAGCTGAATTAGGAGAAACTATTAAATTAGATAACTTAATAGCTGGTGACTTAATGTTCTTTAAGGGCTCGAATGCAAACTCAACTGCTATTGGGCATGTTGCCATGGTTATTGAAGTTACTCCTGATGCTATTCGTTTTATTCATTCTGCTAACTCAGGTGTCCGAATAGATAATTTTAAAACAAGTAAATATTATATTGCTCGCTACATAAAGTCGAAACGTCTAGATTACAATACCTATAAAAAGAATTAAACATTCTTGTCTTTTATTCGTTGATCAAATATGTTAAATTCTGCAATGTTGACTAAAAAGCATTGGCTTTTTATTGTTTTAGCCGGTTTGTTTATTACAAATGCCGTAACTGCCGAATTAATCAGTAATAAATTAATTGAAATCCCTTTATCGTTTCAAGTAGGCGGAATGAAAATTGGTCCTTTTGTGACTATTGTGGGCATTCTTCCGTGGCCTGTTGTGTTTCTTTTGACAGATTTAATCAATGAGTTTTATGGACCAAAAGTTATCAGAAAACTTTCTTGGATTACAGCAGGCTTAATTTTTTATTGTTTTTTAGTGGTTGGTTTGTCCTTACTATTACCTGCTGTAGAATTACCTAATTCTGGTTTGTCGGATAATAAATCGTATAACTTGGTATTTGGTCAAGCTCAAATGGTCATAGTGGGAAGTATTGCTGCTTTTCTTGTTTCTCAATTACTCGACTCTACTATTTTTTCTTTTATAAAAAAGCGAACGGGTTCAAAGTACATTTGGTTGAGAAGTACAGGCAGTACGGTTATTTCTCAATTAATTGATTCCTTTATCGTATTATACATCGGTTTCGTATTGCCGGGAACTATGTCTTTTAATGATTTCTTAACTATTGCTCCAACTAATTATGTATTGAAACTTGTAATTGCAATTGCATTAACACCACTCATTTATCTTGGTCATTGGTGGCTTAGGAAGTATTTTTTTACATCAAAGGACTTAGAATTAAACGCAAATAAATCTTAACTTACCGCTATGAAAATCTGTTATTTCTCACTTCTCTTTTTAATCGCTTCGTGTTCATTTGGACAAAGAAGTAAACCTGTGTCAAAAGTTTCAAGTGATAGTCTGGTGCCTTATGGCAAGAAATTTTTACCTGAAAATGTATGTTATATTATTAAAGATGGAGGGACAGAACAACCGTTTACAGGAAAGTATGTGGATCATCATGATGCCGGAACTTACATTTGTATTGGTTGCGATAAACCTTTGTTTGAAAGCGATACTAAATATGATTCTGGTTCTGGTTGGCCTAGCTTTTTTGAGGCGATTAACTCTGAAAATGTCATAAAAAAGCGGGATGATTCCTTTGGGATGGTTCGTTTTGAAATTCTTTGTGCTTCATGCAATGCGCATTTGGGTCATGTGTTTGATGATGGACCTCAACCAACAGGACAGCGTTATTGTGTAAATTCTGCTGCACTTGATTTTATCCCTAAAAAATAATTTATGAGTTCAACAATAACCCTAGGCGCTGGCTGTTTTTGGTGTTTAGATGCTGCGATGCGATCCATGAAAGGAATTATTTCGTCAATTCCAGGTTATACTGGTGGCGCTTCTCCTCATCCGAGTTATGAGCAGGTTTGTTCAGGAACAACAGGCCATGTAGAAGTGGTTCAACTTACCTTCGATGAAGAGATTCTAAACCTTTCTTCAGT
>JBILCD010000110.1:0-8270 GCA_044353285.1 Crocinitomicaceae bacterium
ATATATTAATGCATTCTAAATCCATACGATATGAATGGAAAATAAATAAGGAATGGAATCACCTATCGGTTAATGCATCAATAGAAAATGAAGAAATGATCGTCGGTAGTATAGAAGAATATATTTTAGAACACTATTATGGCTATACGAGGATTGATAGTCAGCGCTCTCAGGAATATGAAGTAAAGCATCCACGATGGCGGGTGAATAAAGTTGAAGATTACTCCATTAACTGCGATTTTAAATCAATGTATGGTGCAGATTTCGACTTCCTAAACAATGTTACGCCTAATTCGGTCATTTTAGCCGAAGGTTCGCCTATCAGCGTTGAATGGAAACGAAAGCAACTATAAGTTCCAGCTGGTCTTGGATGGATTTTTTTAATTATTAGTTATATAAAACAGTATCTTTGTTTCTAACATGGGTCAAAACAATAACAAATAGTAAAGGAAAAAAATTCATGTTTGATAAAAAATAAAAAAGTAAATAACATACAACCTATTCATATATAATCGAAAAAATAATTAAAAACTTAAATCACTAAACCATGAAAAAAATAATCTGTATTGCTTTTTTAAGCCTGAATCTACTTGTCAGTGCTCAAGGAACAATCTCCACCCCTGAGCTTTCTATTATGTACGCCGGTTGGAATAACAAAATTGTAGCAGCGGCTACAGGCATGGAAAGGTGCGAAATAAGTGTTGAAGGTGGTACAGCGGAGAAGGCATCTTGGAGCGATGAGAATGGTGATTACAAAGGATACTATGTTCATGTAGCTTCGGGAGCAAAACAGGTTGCTATTACCTTAACTGGTATCGATAAAGATTCAAAAAGACATGCATTTGGAACTTTTAGATATAAAGTTAAGCCATTCCCAGGCATACAGATTTCGGGTAGCACCATATCCAAATCAACAGGTCTTATCGCTAATGTAAGTCTAGGGGCTGATTCGCCTTTTACAGGACTAACTTTCCATGTTATTGGTGGAACTATTAACGATGTACCATTTGTTGGCAACGTTATCCCGGGAAGTATAGTAGAAAAAGTAGACACAGGAAAAAAGGTAGCAATTGAAGTTTTTTATACCCGAAATGGTGTTAGGTCTGAAGTGCCTGCTAAAGGAATTTTAATGGTTGTTGACTAATATGAAGCGTACCTTAATAATCCATAGTAGATCTATTTAATTCGAGAATTCCCAGGGCTTAATTGTCAACCTTAAGGTTGGTATTGCTTACACTATCATTGAACCCTAGGTTTAATATATTATTGAAACCAATTAGTCTTTATTATTAAAAAATAAAAAAAACAAATTGAACTTTTTCAAAAGGTAGGTGTATTTTTGAAGACCAAAACGACTGCCTTCATTCCATGAATTTATATACCTTTCTACTGCTTTTTGTTTCGCACATCGCTTTGTCACAAAAGGATTGCTAAAAAATACCCGATTTAAGTACATTGGGCATTCCATAATGTAGTGCGAGAAACATAATGAAAGCGAAGAAAAACCAATTGGAATATTTTGTTCTAACTCTAGCCTCAAGGTCTAGCCGCTAACTCTAAACTTCACGCCCTGAGTTTATCCAAGAGTTGCTCTCATACTCGCTCTTGTTTTTGTGACCCTTGGGGTCGAAAAATCAAACTTTTATAAGGATTTGGAGGGGCTCCAGACGATGTCATTTAATCGTTGTGAAACCATTTCTAGTGTTGCTAAAATAGCAGAACCTTGAGGGAGGGTTCCAAAGACCAAGTTTCTAAATTCATTCACAAAAGTATTTTCTAGTTGAGACCAAACCATCTTTACATCTTTGAAGAGTAATGCATCTTTAGGGTGTTGATACAACCATTCATTATTGCTTTTAAAACTTTCGAAATCGTCCTGAGCAACGAGATGTAGCATGTTATCAAAATCAGATGATTCAAAAAACTGCTTCACCTCTTCCACTTGCAATAATTGATGGATATCATAAGTGTGCCGAATTTTATTTTTGAGATCTTTAATAGGATCAGCACCATGGGAAAAGCGCACTAAACTCATGATTTTTTCACAAATAGTTCTATTGACATGTAGAACTTGTACTTCAAAAGGTATCAGGCCATACTCAGTCGCTAATTCTAATTGATTTGCTTTTTGCATCATATCATAGATATAGGTAGCTATTTTTTGTTTGGTATATGGTTCATATCGTCCTAGCCATGTTGCCTCGATAATAATCACATCACGCACTTGACCAAATGATCCTTTGAATTCTTTAGTGTAATTATAGGCTGCTTTTCGAATCATCCCTAATTTATTGGTGATTTCTGGTATTTCTATTTCTTCGAAACGGTCTGATACAACTTGTGTGATTTTCTTTAATTTGCTCTTTAGTTTATTTGGAGATTCGTCCTTGTTACGCAAAACGACCAAGTCTATATCTTCTGAAAAGCGTTCAATGAATCCGAAGCATTTGGATAGGGCGGTTCCTCCTTTGAAAACAGTTTCATTGCCAATGTCATTATGAAATATCAAATGAAGTGCATAAGTGAGCCAGTAATCTTTTTCGATAAATTCGGGTTGGATATTCATTTGTTGCGCAGTCGCAAGAATGGCATCTCTGAATAGCGAATTGTTTTCATGTAGTCTCATGCGATATACCATTTTGATTTTGTAGGTAATTCTACTTCATTAATTCCTAATTTGATAGTGGATAGTGGATTTAAACTTGCATTAAGATTATCCAATCCTTTATTCTCTCCTCCGATTTGCTCTAAAATAGCGCCTACTAAAGCCCTTACTCTTGGAGGATACAACAAGGCATATTTAATGAGTGCATCTGTTTGTTTTTCATTATATGTTTGAAGAATTGAACTTAAACGACGAAGTGCCTGTTGAACAGAACAATCAGGAATATTTTTAATGTCTTTTACGGCATCTAGAATCCCCAAGATTTGATAATTGTTTTCATTTACATCAGCATAGCTTTTTACGGCTTTTGCCTGCAAAGCCCCTCTATTAATGTTGATTCGTTTATTGCGACTGGCAATTTTAATTTGAAAGGCCATTTGAGTTGTTAGACCGAGTTTATTGTATAAAGAAAATCCGGTTTCGTAAGCGACACGTTTGCCGTTTTCAAATAAATATGAACGCAAGAGCTCACCATAAACAGGTTTTAATTCTCCAAAAATGGTTTGTTGAGGCTTATAAAATACCCCTTTGGAAACCTTTTTAATCAATCCTTCTTTTTGCATCCGTTCCAGCGCCTTGGCTGCCGTTAAGTAATTCTCCTTGGAAATACAAATATCATTATACCCAAAAGTTTTTCCTTCGGGTAATTGATTTATTTTTTTTCGTATTTCCGCTGCCAATGTCATAGCACAAAGATACTTATAATTTGTAAATGTCAAGTTTATTGCGCTATAAACTTGACATTATTTAAATAAAAACAAGTTTAACCATGATGTTTAAGAGAATAACCACCTGAAAGTAGAGGAAAAATAGGCGTAATAAGTATCCTAAATGTAAAAATGAACCCGTTTGAATTTTGGTATTCTAACTCATAGAATCACAAAAATGTAACCCCATCAATGGATACAGCACTTTCTCTACTCTTTGCCTAACAAAACTGCGAAAAACGAACATTTAGTCCGGTTTTATCGAAAAACATTGGCTTTTAGATTAAAATGAATGAAATGTATTGAACTTTTTCAAAAGGTAGCTGTATTTTTGAAGACCAAAACGACTGCCTTCAATTCATGAATTTATATCCCTTTCTACTGCTATTTGTTTCGCACATCGCCTTTTCACAAAACGATTGTGAATTCAAGTACCAGAATAAAAAAGGCGGCAACTATATTTTCTCTATTTACTACGAAACGGATTTAAAGACGCCTTTAAATGGCACGTGTGAACGAAGGTACAACGACAATCGAATCTTTGAAAAACGGACTTTTATAGACGGAAAATTGATGGAGGAAATACTGAACTATGAAAGTGGAAGTTCAAAAACAACTGTCAATTCTGGGTGGAATCCGCGTGATACCATCATTGCAACGATGGAACTGTTTTGGGAAAATGGAAAGCGGAAACAAACGAATATTTATTATTGGGACAAATCACGACGGCGCTGTGAAAAGTACACCGATTATCATCTCAATGGAAAAATACGATTTGTAAATTTTAACGCCTTTGCGAGATTGTCTGAAATCAATGAATACGACATCAAAGACTATCCGCCTCACACCATTGATTACGATGGCTACACCACCTTGCGCGTTCCTTTTGGTTTAGCCTTGGAATACGATGATACAGGAGTGTTAAAATCGAAAACGACCCACAAAATGATCTTGAATGGTGGTCATGAGCACTCTTCTAGAGAAGGTTTGTATGAAGATTATCATCACAATGGTAAACTCAAAACTAAAGGATTTTATAAGGCCGGCGATCCTGATGGGAATTGGTTAGTTTATAATTTCTTGGGGCAAAAAAGCGAAGAACAATTCTACCAACGCAACATGAAAGTGGGTACGTGGAAAGGCTGGCATGACAATGGGAAACCCCGTTTTGAATACGTTTACGACACCCTTTCGAATTTTATTTTTCACGCCAATAAAAAAGAATGGAACGAAGCTGGCTTACTAGTTTTTGAACGTTTCATCGACCGAAAAGGAACGGGATTTGAGAAAAAATGGTCAGATGATGGCACGCTCATTCAACACCTCGAATTGGTGAATAACACTAAAATAGAAGGCTCTGAGAAAAATTGGTATCCCAACGGGCAATTGAAATCGTATTTGAACAATCAACGAAATGCTGATACCACGTATGTGAGCTACTTCCAAAATGGAAAAATGGAGGAGATTCATTTGAAAACCAAAATCGAGTTGGACCAAGTAATTTCTAATAAAAAATGGAACGAAAAGGGACTATTAATTTCAGAAGTAAACAAGAAATCACGTCCTGAAAATGAGTTTATTGAATTGTATGAATTTTGGGCAACAGGGAAAACGAAATCACACATTTACCAATTGAATGAAACAAGATTGGAAGAAAACTATTTTCAGAATGGAAGTTTGAAATCGGGAGTTCGCTTTTTAAATTCAAAACTAGATGGCAAAACCCAACATTTTGATAGTTTAGGAACCTTGTTATTGGAAAATAATTACACCAATAATCTACGAAATGGCTGGTGCAAACGCTTCGATAAAACGGGTAAATTGCTTTTTGCGCAATACTACGAAAATGGTTGTCCGAAAAAGATGACGGGTGAATTGCCTGCCAAAAAACGAAATTTTGAAGAACTTTCAAAAGACGAAAGAGAATCGTTTATCAGCTTTATTTACAACAACTTAAGTCAATACGTTACGCCAAATGAAACACAGTTGTACTACACGAAAAAACAGGTGGATTCCATAGCTACCTATTACCTATATTTGTTTGACACATGGTCAAAACACACGCCTTTTCCATTTCCTAGTCATGAAATCACAAGTCAAGTAATCAGTTTTCGTTTGCCAGGAGTTTACTTGACAGAACTCACAAAAAAAGACACGACAAACAAATATGTTAAGGAAATTCTTACTGCCTTTGAAAAAAATGGCTGGCTTACCTCTCATTTAAAATTAGAAGGTGGCTATCACAATTGGGATTTAAAGGTAGAAGGATTTTATACTCAAAAGTTTATTCAAAAACACTTTCCTTTGCTTCAATCTTTCATTTACATTTTGCCTCAATCAAAAAATGTTGAGCCGTTAGAAACATTCAACAAAGTGAATCGTTCGCGTCCGCTAACAATTGCCCCTTATTCAGATTGTGTTGCGATTGCATCCTCCAGTTCTTATGAAAAAACGTTTCAATTTTTAATTTACTCAGACGGCGAAGTGGATTTATTGAACGGATTTTCGTGGGAAGACATCAACGACATCAACGATTTTTCAAGAGAATTACCGTATGATTAAAATCAAATATTGCCTGCTATCCCTTGTTTTTACGCTTAGTTTTTTGGCAAAAGCCGACTTACGTCCTTGTTATTTGAGGGTATCTATAAGTGCTTCTAAAACGAAATTCACTACATCGGAATTGGTGCAACTAAACGTCACCTTAACCAATGGTGATCTGGAATCTCATTCGATCCTTGTGCCTGGAGGCCAGTATCAAGGCTTGAAATTGATTTACTTTTCATGGTATAAAGTAGATGATAATAACTTTTACACGGAAGTTTACCGTGATTCGAGAGTCATCTCGATGGACACAAGCATAAAAGGATACGTCAATTTTAATCGATTGGGGGCAAATGAATCGACCAATATTCCATTTTTCTTCAACGATACTAAAAATGCCCAAAAACGCATCAACTCCAATTATGAAATTCCCAAATTGCCTTCCGGAAAATACAAAATCATTGCTTGGTACTATCCTTGGGACGAAGAACTCGCCAAATACGCTTTCAATAAATACGATTGGAAAGGTGAAGACGAAAATCCAGACAAAAATCCTGAACTACTAGACTTGTCTGAGTCTGGAACGCAAAGCACTTATTTTGATGTGGAAATTATAACAGAAGAAGCCTCTATCGCCAACATTTTGAACGAAAATTGTCCCAAAAGCTGTTCGCTTTGTCGTGCCATAGAACATGAAAGGTGGAATAAAATAAAGCGAAAAATTCGCCGCAATTCACGCCTTGTCAGTGAACTAAATATGGGGGTAGACACCAATGGAAATTGGCAAAAACCCCATCGGAACATCGCCTTTTTAGGAGATACCCCTGATGCGATTTTGGCTTCCTTACCTAGTTTTTTATCACGGGAAATTATCTTTCAAAACAAAAATGGCATTCATTATTTTTACCTTACTTGGCAACTTGGAAAAACAAGTAGAGTAGGTGGTCGCATTAACCAATTTTTCTACCTGATTGGACTAAGAAATGTAAGAATCAGAGCTTCAAGGATTAACTATTCGAGGTTGAAATATATGACGGGAATAGATAAATAATTTCTCATTAAGCTTTTGAACACAAAAGTATTTTTAACGTAATTTTATAAAAAATTAGTAATGGAATCTAACGAAAAACAAAGTTTGTCACTACTTATAAGCCAGGTTCTCCCTGAATGGTCAGAAAAAGAAAATTTCTTGAACAGGGATTTTAAATTCAACGATTTTACATCGGCGTTTTCGTTTATGAGTGAGGTTGCTTTAGTGTGCGAAGAAATGGATCATCACCCGAATTGGGAAAACACGTATAATTTCGTTCGAGTGAACTTACAAACCCATACGTCATCATCTATTACCAGTAAAGATATAGATTTAGCTATGCGCATAGATCTAATATATCGAAGAATGTCAGAGGCCAACTAAATGAAAAAACGGATTACATTAAATAGTAAACAACTTAGCCATAATCAATGAACGCAATTGGAAAAACAGTACATGACATTCTGACAAGCCTTCCTTCGGACAGGGTAGAACCTTTTAACAAACTTCATGATGTCATTTTAACAAACTTACCCAAAGGTTTTGAAGCTGCCATTAGTTATGGTGGCTTGGGTTATGTTGTTCCGCATACACTTTATCCGGCTGGTTACCATTGCAAACCAATCGAGCCTCTACCATTTGCAGGAATAGCCTCGCAAAAGCACTCCATTAATTTTTACCACATGGGTATGTATTCCGACCCTAAATTGCTGAATTGGTTTATTGCTGAATACCCCAAACACACTAAGCAAAAATTGGATATGGGGAAAAGTTGTGTGCGCTTCAAGAAGTTGGATGATATTCCTTATACACTTATTGGCGAGTTAATGAAAAAAATGAGTGTTATGGATTGGATTGATTTTTATGAAACAACATTGAAAAAATAGAATTTGACTGGTCTTAACTATTTTTAACGCTGTATGAAATACACCACTTAAATATGAAATAGTTCCCTAGCGATTCCGAATGTTGTTGAATCGATAAGTCAATCCAACGCTCAGACAATCGGCATTTCCATTGACCCTAATCTGAGTAAAAACGGGTGATTGGTTGGCTACCGTGTAGTTAAAAGGAATTACCATCCCTTTGCTCAAGCCAAACTGATGACGGTAAGCAATGGTAAAAAGAAAGTGATTACTTAATCGAAGGTCTTTACTTACTCCGATATATGCCAAAGGAAATATTTTGTTGTTGTATTGGTAGGAATAGTTATAGGTTAAAATGACTTGACTAGTATTCAGATCGAAGGAAGTAGAAGATCCTTCAGCACCACCACTGCCATTTAAGTAAGAAAAGGAGATTCCACCATTTAAATTACACAAAT
>JBILCD010000016.1:0-21837 GCA_044353285.1 Crocinitomicaceae bacterium
TCTTCAGGTAACTCGCTTCCTTCAATAAAAGCCCAGATGTTTTCTGAGTCTGGCAAATCTTCTCCATATTCTGCATTCATAAATGCCGCGGGTACGGGCTGGTAAAAACTATTCGCGCCTTTTGGAAACGAAACACCCATATTCTCATACTGATTAATTAGGTATTTTCCTGCTAATTTTTGTCCTTCTGTTCCCGTATCACGCCCGCCCATTTCATCGGATGCAACGATGCTTAAGTGTGTTTTTAATTCTTCGGCGCTTATTGTTTTAACGTATTTTGGAACATCACAAGAAAGTTTCGTTTGTGCATTACAGAAAAACAAAGCATTTGTAAAGGCGATTAAAGTGATTGAGCGCAGTCCTAAGTTCATATTCTTTAATTTAGTCATTATACATAAAGGTATTAATTAAATGCAAAATCTTCAATACACAAAAAAGATTCTAGCCTTATTTATAATTCTTTCTCTATTTAATTAATAGTAAAGCGCCTAAACCGGTCAGGTAACCAATTGCCGCAAGCCAAGTTATGTTTTTTAAATACCACGTAAAAGAGATGTTTTCCATCCCCATAGCAACTACTCCGGCAGCCGACCCAATAATTAACATACTACCGCCCGTTCCAGCAGCATAAGCAATCATATGCCAAAGGGAATCGTCAGGGCTTGCTGAAAACATCCCAATACTTGCGGCCACAAGCGGAACATTATCAATAATAGCTGATAAACCCCCAATAAGTAAAACATAAAGCTCTTGTGGCAACTTGCCATTTAAAAATTTCCCTAAATTAAATATGATGCCTGTTGACTCCAAAGCGGCAATGGTCATGAGGATGCCTAAGAAAAACAAGATGGAGGGAAGTTCAATTTTTTGAAGGGCTCTCAAAGTCGGCCCTTGTGAAATAGCTTCATTTGTCCCTCCTCCAAATGTAACATGAAACTTACGTTTGCTGACTATTTCAGCAATCAGGGCATAAATGGCTAGTGAAAGCATCATACCGATGTAAGGAGGAAGGTGGGCAATGGTTTTAAAAAGCGGTACCATCACAATTAAAAGCAATCCCATTACTAACATGAATGCCCCATATTTTTTAGGCTCTTTGTTTTCGCTTTCAGCGATAAGATTTCCTTTAAAAGCGGGAAGAAAAGAAGCAATTGTTAATGGAACAAGTAAGCTTAAAAGCGAAGGTAAAAAGAGCAAATAAATTAGTTTAATGCTGCTAACTTTTCCTGATATCCATAACATTGTAGTGGTAACATCACCAATTGGTGACCAAGCACCTCCTGCATTAGCAGCAATTATTGTTATGCCAGTATACCATAAACGATCTTCTTTAGTGGGGATTAATTTCCTAAGTACAGTGATGATTACGATTGTGGTTGTAAGGTTATCAATAATTGCAGACAGAAAAAAGGTAAGCAAGCCAATCGTCCATAAAAGCGAGCGTTTATTTTTACTAGCGATGATCTTTTTAACGGCATTAAATCCTTCGAAGTAATCGATCATCTCCACTATGGCCATGGCCCCCATAAGAAAGAAGAGAATCTCAGCTGTTTTGCCAAAATGATGCAGCAAGGTATCTTGTAGCAAGACTCTTTTTTCTTCAATACTCCAGTTCGATAGCGAAATAAGTTGAGAACTTGTGGCGTCTATCCACGAATTAATTACGTTAAGGTTCATCGAAATCAAGGCCCAACAAATCGCCATCATCAACAAAGCTGGAATAAGCTTGTCAAGCTTTATGGAATGTTCAAAGATGATTAAGCCATAACCGAAAATAAAGATTAATACTAACATTAATTCCATGGCTATTCAACACAATTCGTTAATGAAAAAAGGAAGCTTAGGGCTGGGTTATTTAATGCCCAAAAATGCTTTTGCTTGTTTGTCCTCTGGATCTAATTCGTTTACAATTACCCAATACTCCTTAGCTTTCACAGGATCTTTTTCTTTAGAGTCACGGTAGTAACCGCCTAGAAATTTCGCTGCTTCAATGGCAATTTTAATAGACCTTCCTCTACGTTCTTCAGTAGAAATACGCTCCAACGCTGCTTTATAATGCATCGCTACTGCCATGGTATTTTCCTCACTACTCACTTTTTTATTTTGAACGCGCGCTTTATAAATGAAAGCACTGGCATAGTTAGGGGAGCGCATTATGACCATTGAAAAAGCACTATCAGCGGCCACATAATTTTTACCTTCAAGATAATAAGCCCTTCCTAAATCAAAATATTCTGCGGCAGTCAAATTACCCTGTTGTAATTTGGTTTCATATTTTTGTATCGCATTTGAATATTTTTTTAATTTAAAATATAGTTTGACAATTTCTCCGGTTAATTCCAGTTCCGATTCCTTATCCATTGAACTTACTTTTTCAAAATCAAGGATTGCTAGGGAATCTTGGCCTCCTTTAAGGTATAATTTTCCACGATATTTATAATCGTAAAAATCTACGTTTTCTGCGGGGCATTTACTAAAAAACAATTCACTCGAAGCCAGTCCTTTTTCAATTCCAGCAGTATCTTTATCGCATTCAAAGTAAGAATATGTCAACATCCGATCTATATAATAATCTGTAAAAACAGGTTTAATGGATAGTAATTCCTGAATGGCGTCACAGTATTGCTTTCCTTTAAATAAGGCTACTGCATATCGATAGCGCGAATCAAAGGAGTTATTTAACATCAAATATTTTTTCCAATTTTCAATTGCTTTTTTCGACTGCCCAAAAGCCATGTTTAGCTCTGCATTTTCACGATAAGCTGGAGCATAAGTTGAATCGATGTTTTTTGCTATATTATACAATGAATCTGCAGCCTTATAATTCTTCGCTAGTTGATATATCTTAGCTTTACGCACAATCCCCCTTGAGGATTTTTGATTTATTGTTAATACTAAATTGTAGCTTTTAATAGCACTCGAGCTATTTTCAGGTGTTTTTAGATACAATGCATCTCCTTTAAGTAAGTGACAATCAATATCATTGGGAGACGCTTTTATAGCTAAATTTAGAAGTCTGATAGCTTCATCTAAATCTTTATTTTCGAATGAAATCCAAGCCTTGGCAATGCACTTAAGCACTTCCGGCTTATTTTTTTTCTTTTTGGTCATAGATTCTGCTAAAGCAAACTTGCTTTTCGCTCCCGCAATGTCACCTTTTAGACATAGAGATTTACCAACACCGATGAATGAAAATGGAGACTCAGGTTCGACAGTCATTGTTTTATTCCAAAATATCAAAGCAGAATCTGGAACACCTTTTTGAAAATAGTTTTCTCCGGCATAAAAGTAAAAACTAGCATTGTTAGGCTCTGTTAAAATGAGTTTATTAAATGCTTCAGCTGCTTCTACGAATTGTTCATTATCAGTTTTCCGTATCGTTTCAGTTAAGGTTTGAGCGTTCAAAAATGAAGGGATAAATAAACCAATTAAAGTAAGTGTTTTTAATTTCATAATAGAGTAAATAAGGACATGATATGTTTGTGCAATTGTTGAGCCAAAGGTAAAAAATACTAAGTTAAAAACAGCTGGTTTTAATAAAAAAACCTACTCCTTAACTATTTGAATTAGACGAATAGGGGCGGATGCAGGAACCAATGCAGATTTTTGAATAATTAATTGTCCTTTATCTCCCTTCATGAAAAGTACAAAGCCACTATTAAGACCAGATTTTTTAGCTTTATTTATCATCCAAATTTCTCTTGATAATGGGTACTCTTTCGAAAAAATATACCCGGCATATGGCTTAAAGAACTCGCTTTTGTCATCTTTTGCTATGGCAGCAACATTTATGCCCTCAACGAAAGCAAGGGTGTCAGTATCGTCACAGTCAGAAATCCAATTAAGTCCAATGACGCCAATTGCATTTGCATGTTTTTTGACATACGCAATAACCTCTTCGTTAGAGTTGACCGCAAACAGATTTATCGGGAGGGTTTTTAAGTCACACAATTTTTTGAGGTAGTAATAGTTTGCTGAATTTTGCTTATCAAATACGATGTCGATTTGAGTTTTCATACCGTTCCAACGTTTTGTTTCTCCTCTAATGATGGATTTAAGTTGATTAATCGTCATTAAAGAGTCGGGGTTAGTTGGATGGAGGATAATAACCACGGCATCTTCAGCAATTTTATCACTTCTAACTTCAATTTTTTTACTCTTCAAGGCTTTTTTCTCTTTTTCGGTAAAGTCCCTTGAGATACAGATTGTTTTAACATTTCCATTGAAAAATTCTTTGATAATTTCTCCTTCGGAACTATATTTCGGCTGAATGTGCGCTTTGGGATACTGACTTTCAAACGTATTGATGCTAGTCTTAAAAAGTGGTTTAAATGATTCCTCAACGTAAAGAACCATTTCTCCCCTACTATGCGTATCGTTACCATAGGAAAATGGATTTTCATTAGATGAGCACGAGCTTAATATAATGAATAAGCCGCAAAGAGTATAAATGTAGGACATGGCTTATTTTTTTTTAACCTGCTTGTAGATTCTGAAAGAGCGAATTACGGCATATATGAAAAGGATAATTATTAGTATTATCCTTCTTGACCCATTTAGGTTTGGCTGAAGAAAGTCAGTCATTAGAAGGAAAACCGCAAAAGAAATGCAGATCAGTAAGGTAAAAACTGATAAAGAAATATTAATAAAATTCATTTTGATTAAAATAAAATAAGCCCAACTGCTGTTGAATAGTTTTTATTCTATTGCAAAATTAATTGGAATTGAGCAGTAAGACGAAACACTTCTTCCGTTTAACTTTCCAGCCTTCCAGTTCGGCATCGACCTGATCGCCTTGATTGCTGCTTTATCGCATTCAGGACAATCTGGCACTCCCTTTGTTACGGTTACACTCGAAATATTCCCATCTACACTAACAACAAATCGAAGAAAGCATTTCCCCTGAACATTGTTTTCAATAGCCGTTTCAGGAAAGACGAGGTTTTTTTGAATCCAAGCCATCATAGCAGGATAGCCTCCAGGAAATTCAGCCTCTTCATCTACAAAGGTTTCAATTACTTCTTTCGGTTTGTCTTGAACTACAGGTCCATTATCTTCAGGCGGCGCAAAAATTTCGTTTTCCTCGTCCTCAAATGATTCTTTTGTACCCTCGACTGTTTCAGTTGAAACTTTTTCATCCTCCATAGGAATATAAACTTCTTCTGCTACTTGATCATCTGAAACTACTGGCGCAACAAACTTAAAGGTTTCTTCAACAGGAGGCGGCGGTTCATCCGGCGGTGGCGGTGGGGGTGGCTCTTCTTCATCGAGAGGAGGCGCAGGTATGCTCATTTGAGTAGTATCGACTGGAGGAATTACTTTAGCTTCTTCCGGCAAATTTTTATAAATGACCCAAGAACCATAAATTAGCGATATTGATAAAAACACCGACAACATAATAAATAGTAATCTTTTATCATATTTTTTACGGATTTCATAGGCGCCATAATCTTGGTTTCTACCTTCGAAAACTAAATCATTTCGCTCAGCAGAACTGACTTGTTGCCATGATCTAGAAGAATAATAGTCATACAAAGAAATAATAAAAACAATTGCAATAAGTGTTATAATAACTTCCATATTACTTTATTTTTGATTGTATTAATTCGTTTTCTTGTGGCATCAATTCTACAGGTGCAATTACACCAATTTCTGCAATTTTTAATTCATCAATTAAATCGATAAAGTTTTTACATGTTGCTTTATCATCTGATTTAATTAAAACTTTCAACGCTTTCTTATTTTTTTTAGCTTCTAATAAATGTCTTAAATAGGTGCTGTCTTGAATTTCTTTTTTTTTAAGTTGGCTATTATAAATTTTCTTTTCACTCAGCACGTATTTATTACCTTCAGCTAATAATTTCCTTACACCATCCGTGCCAAAATTTGTAACTTCTAATTTTGTTGGTCCATCAGGGCCTGGCTTATCAACAGGATAGAATTGCCCACTATAATAGTAGATTTTATCTTTAGACAGCAAGAATGTTATTGCATTATTGATTTTAGGCTGATCTACTTTTTCATCTTTGGGGTCTATCTTAGCCGGATAAATTAAACTCATTACTTTGGGCTTACTAAATGTTGCCGTAAGAACGAAAAAAGTTAACAGAAGAAATGCTAAATCAACCATAGGTGTCATATCGACCCTTGTTGAAGTTTTTTTAGCTCTTTTTTTTCCTTTGTGTTGACTATCGCCACCACCTTCTGCCATTTCTGCCATTTCTTAATTTTTTAAATTGGAGCTAATTCCATTGAGGTTATAAAATTCAAATTATTCAAATTTAAATCTCTAAAAACGTCTATCACTTTTTGGGCGTCTTTGTACAGCGCCTTACTATCTACACGTAATATAAATTTTGGTTTGAAATCGTTAACGTTAGGTTTTTGGCCTTTATTCTTTGCCTCAACAAAAGCGGTCTTTCCAGAGTTTAGAGCCGCACGATTCCCAAAACTAATCCAATCTTTTAGTTCGTTTTTTGTTGAATCACAAGGTATTCCTAATGTTGGAAACTTTTTTTGAGCATTAGCTTCTAAATTTAAGTATGCAGGTAATTCGCTCATTGAGCAGCCAAAAGTAGACATAAAGGCGAATTTATCTTTCTGATCTTTATTCATTTTAGCACTATATTTATTCGCCATGCTTTCCAGCAACTCTCTTCGCGCTTCCTCTCCAGCGAGATTAAAAAACACACGGCCTTTAACATCGATGGTAACGACGATGACATTTTCAGGAATAATTTTATCACTAATACTGGTTGGTACATCAACATCAACAGGCTCGCTAGATCTAAAAGATGCCGATAACATAAAGAAAGTCACTAACAAAAATGCCAAGTCTACCATAGGCGTCATGTCTATACTAGGACTTCCCTTAGGGGCTTTAATTTTTGGCATCTCTAGGTAATTTTATTAAATGACTGCGTATTTGTTATTTCTGCGACGCTGAAAATTCTTGAACAATTGTAAAGCTTGCCTCATCAATGCTGTATGTCATGGCATCAATTTTCGTTGAAAAGAAATTGTACATGATTATCGCGATGGTTGAACCCGCAATTCCTAAAAAGGTATTTATAAGCGCTTCAGAAATACCTGTTGCAAGTTGGGCTGTATCAGGTGCACCTTGAGACATGGCAGAAAAGGAACGAATCATTCCGATTACAGTACCGATTAATCCAATTAGTGTTGCAACCGAAGCTAGCGTAGAAAGGATAACTAAGTTTTTAGAAAGCATCGGAAGTTCTAGAGACGTCGCCTCTTCTAACTCCTTTTTAAGGCTATCAACCTTTTGTTCCTTATTCATTTCTTTATCGTCGCAAACAGATTCATATTTCACCAAACCAGCTCGGACAACATTTGCTAAAGAGCCTCTTTGTTTATCGCACTCATCGACAGCGCTTACCAATTCTTTTGAAACTAATAATTCTTTTATCTTACTGACAAACTTATTTGACTTCCCCTTTCCTTTGGCAATTGATAGAGTGACAAATCGCTCAATTGAAAAGATAATTATAATTAAATTGATGGCTACCAAAATTGGAACGATAAAACCTCCTTTATAAATAGTCGCCAATAAATTTCCATCTAATGGCTCGCCGGTATTATCTCCTTCAGCAAAATTTGCGGGATCTCCAAAAATAAATTTATATATTAAAACTCCTGCAATAAGCGAAATAACAATCGCTAAAACAGACATTAGCGATGAAAAACCACCTGAAATTTTGCTTTTCTTTCGAATAACATTGTTTGAACTCATAATTTAAAAAATTAAAATAAGCATTAAAGAATTAATAATCTCGACAAACTTAATATTTTTTTTAATAATTCAAAAATACTTTACGAATAATTAATTTTTTCTTAGCATTAATTTTAATCAATAGAAAGTATTGGCAGAAAAGATTGTTATTAAGCATAATTTTTTAAGCCTAAAATTTTTAAGTCTTTCCAAACTTTAAATGATAAATACAGGTAATTTATATATTTACAAAAATTTTTCAGCATGGCACGTTTCTACCTTTCTATCTTTATTATTATAATTAACATATTTCCATTAACAGCTCAGAATTTAAAGTTAATTTTCTTGGATTGGCGCACTTCGGATATTGAGGCCAATACTTTACTTGGTCCCTCAAAGATTCAGGCAGTTGAATATAAAATATTTCGCTTAGATGTTTCTTCATTACCATCTAAATTAGAAGGCGTCACCTATCGAGAAGGTCTAATCAATGGATTTATTGCTGAACTTCAATTCCCTTTTCCTGATGGGACCATGCATACTTTTACAGCTAAGCGCAACCAAACCATGCACCCTTTGTACAATGCAACGTTTCCACAAATCATAAGCTTGGATGCTTATGCCAAAGATGGCTCTGGCGCATATGGAAAATGGGATATTACTCCAGCTGGGTTGCACGCCATGATATTTGTGCCTGGGCAAAGTACGGTCTTTATCGATCCCATGTTTGAGGGAAACAACCAATATTATATGGTTTATACCAAGAAAGATTTCCTCACCGATAAAAAAATGTTTTGTGATGTTCAAGGCGAAATGGACTCTAAGCCAATCAATACCGAGAAAAGTATGTTTGGAACTTGCGACCTTCGAACCTATCGATTGGCACTTTCGGCCACAGCTGAATATACGACTTTCCATGGGGGCACTGTAGTGCTTGCTGCTGCCGCTCAAGTGACGTCCATGAACCGCGTGAATGGTGTGTATGAGAAAGATATCGCCATTACCATGGTCATTGTTCCCAATAACAATAATTTAATCTATACTGTTTCCGCCACAGATCCTTTTACCAATGGAAATCCTGGCTCCATGATCACCCAAAACCAAACTACAATTGACAATATTATAGGAAGTGCCAATTACGATATAGGTCACGTTTTTGGAACCAATAGTGGCGGCCTTGCTGGTTTGGGGGTGGTTTGCGCAGGTGGGCAAAAAGCGAGAGGCGTAACCGGAAGTGGGGCTCCAATTGGAGACCCTTTTGACATCGACTATGTGGCCCACGAAATGGGGCATCAATTTGGAGGGAACCACACGCAAAACAACAATTGCAATAGCGTGAGCGCTGCTCGCCGAGAACCAGGAAGTGCCAGTACGATTATGGGCTATGCAGGTATTTGTTCGCCCAATGTTCAGAATAACAGTGACGATTATTTTCACGGCTATAACTTAGGTGAAATTAGCGCTGAGATTTTAAGCAATGGTCATCAGTGCGAGGTCATAACTCCTTTGAACAATACTCCTCCAACGATTACATCAACTGGGGGAAATATCATCGTTCCTATATCCACACCATTTATACTCACAGGGCATGCGACAGATCCAGAAGGAGACGTCCTTACTTATCTGTGGGAACAAATGGATAACGAAGCTTCTACCCAACCTCCTGTAGCTACGGCCACTGGTGGACCTAGTTTTCGTAGTTTTGATCCATCTCTAGATTCTTCTCGTTATTTTCCGCGCCTATCGTCTTTGGCAACTAATGGTCCATTTACTTGGGAAAGCCTTCCATCTGTAGCCAGAGTGATGGACTTTAGATTAACAGTAAGGGACAACCATGGCGTTGGTTCTTGTAATGATTATGTGGATGTCACCGTGACTACCAATGCCGCTGCCGGTCCTTTTATAGTAAATTATCCTTCCGCTACCGGTATTTCATGGGTGGGTGGAAGTAATCAAACCGTTACGTGGTCTGTTGCCAATACCGATGTTGCCCCCATAAATTGTTCTGATGTCAGAATACTGTTGTCAGTTAATGGTGGATTAAGTTATCCATTTGTCTTGAATAGCATTACTGCCAACGATGGTTCCGAGGGCATTGTGTGTCCGAATGTGTCCACTACCACAGCGCGCGTTATGGTAATCTCAGCAGCAGGAACCTTTTTCGATATTTCTAATAATAATTTCACCATTACCTGTGGAAGTACGGTTACTCCTTTGTTTTCTAGCCTTAACAATGCCTGTCAAAATGACTCTAGTTTTGCTTTGCCCATCCAATCAGACAATGGTATTCCAGGCACTTGGTCTCCACCGTTGAATTTAACTGTGTCTGGAACGAGCACGTATAACTTTACTTCTTCCCCAAACAATTGTGCAGCCAACACCACCATTTCTTTGGTGGTTGAGCCGATGGTGACCCCTATATTCGATGCATTTGAAAATGTGTGCCAAGGAACAGATATTCAGTTTTCTAATACCTCAACCAATGGCATATCGGGGACTTGGTCGCCCCCGGCATCATCTGCAAGCCCCGGAACCACGTCCTACTTATTTACTCCTGATTTTGGGCAATGCGCCGATGAGGCAAATCAAAACTTAACAGTACTATCCACACCTTCCAACCTCATTTCTCAAAATGACATTACCTTGACGTCCCAACAAAACAACGTCGATTACCAATGGCTGGACTGTGCAACTAATCTGCCAGTACCTGGTGCTGTCTCCCAAAGTTTCACCACGAGTGCGGCAACCGGAACCTATGCGGTTGTCGTGACCTTAAATGGATGTTCAGATACGTCACAATGCATAACGGTAGATCAATCTGGACTTTCTGAGCACGAAGTTGCGGTCGTATTATCGCCTAACCCAGCCGGGGATGCGGTTCATTTGACATGGACAGGCCAGGCATTACAAACGGTCTATTTGATGGATATATCGGGCAAGGCCTTGATTCACCAAGGGGTAAGTGGGAGTAATTCCTGCACTTTTGATTTATCTCGATATGCCAGCGGGCTTTATTTGGTGGTGGCCAACAGCGCCGATGGAGTGTCCTTGTATAAATTCTTAAAGTATTGATGAAGCGCTTTTTTGCTCTGTTTATTTTTTGCCTTCACGGTTGTCTAGTTGCGCAAACCTATTATATGACAGGGAGGCCTTTTTCATATGAAAGGAACAATGCCATCATAGAAACTGCAAATAGTTGGGGTTTTAAGGTGGTATATGTCGGTGGGGATCTTGCAGAGAATTTGGGAATGGACTCAATCAATAATATGAATGCAAAGTTTGAATCCGAACAAAGCGGGAAGCTAAAAGGAGAAGAGTGGTTAGGGGCTTTCTTTTTAGCAACAGATAAAGTCGAAAAGAGTCACAGCGAAATCCGTGAAGCAGTAAAATTAACCAACGAATACCTCCATGCGACGAAAACCCATGAAGAGCTTATCGTTTTGGTGCAAATTGATTCCACTAAAAGGAAAAAATATGGAGCTTATATTTTGGGCGTAGAAAGCCAAGGTGCTGTGGCGTGTCTGCAAAAATTTAGCGTTAAGAAACGCTGCCGTGTGGTTTTGAAACCTGATGTCGATTGCGAGTTATCTTTTGAAATCCCTCAAAACGGAATTCTAAAAAACAATAAATAAGAGGTAAGGTTATAAATACTTTCTGCCCAAACAAAAATAGGGCATAAAAAAAGCCCGTTTTTTCGACGGGCTTTACACTATTATGAAAAGAGACATTACTCTTTTATTTTCTTGTCTTCAAAAACACGTTTAGGCTTCAGTTGTTCAAATATACCTAAGGTAATCCAGAATGGAAGGATAAAACCCATAAGGTAAATAAGCATCCAAAATGCCATTCCGAAAATTAAAAGAAACAATACGATACCAAAACTGCTCATCTTCTATTATTTTTGTATTAATAACCCGACAAAATTAAAAATTATAATTTAATAAAACCAATAATATGGAATTTAGAATTGAAAAAGATACAATGGGAGAAGTAAACGTCCCTGCATCTCGTTATTGGGGAGCGCAAACGGAGCGTTCTAGAAATAATTTTAAAATTGGAAAAGAAGCATCCATGCCGATCGAGATAATTCACGCCTTTGCTTTTTTGAAAAAAGCAGCAGCTCACGCAAATTTTGAATTAGGGGTTTTGCCCATTGAAAAACGGGAACTAATTTCTGCCGTTTGTGACGAAATATTAACGGGGATGCATGATCAAGAATTCCCATTGGTTATTTGGCAAACCGGCTCTGGCACCCAATCCAATATGAATTGCAATGAAGTAATTGCCAATAGAGGACATGAATTAAATGGTGGTAAATTACAAGATGCAGAAAAAACATTAAGTCCAAATGATGATGTGAATAAATCCCAGTCATCCAACGATACCTTTCCGACGGCCATGCATATCGCAGCATATAAAATAACTAAGGATTGTACTTTGCCTGCCCTACTTCATCTCAGAGACGTACTTCAGGCTAAGTCTGTTGAGTTTAAGGATATCGTAAAAACAGGTAGAACTCATTTTATGGATGCTACCCCACTTACTTTGGGTCAAGAGTTTAGTGCTTATGTTGCCCAATTGGATAATTCAATGCGCGCGATTCAAAATGCATTGGAAGCGATAACAGAATTAGCATTAGGCGGAACAGCTGTTGGAACGGGCCTAAACACCCCAAAAGGCTACGACCGATTAGTAGCGAAGAAAATTGCTGATTTCACAGGCTTTCCCTTTGTAACCGCTAAAAATAAATTTGAAGCATTGGCGGCCCATGACGCAATGGTCGAACTGTCTGGTGCCTTCAAAAGATCAGCCGTATCTTTAATGAAAATTGGAAATGATATTAGGATGCTATCTTCTGGGCCGCGTTGTGGTATTGGAGAACTTATCATTCCAGATAATGAGCCAGGTTCATCGATTATGCCAGGGAAAGTAAATCCAACTCAACCAGAAGCCTTAACGATGGTTTGCGCTCAAGTAATGGGTAATGACATGACAGTTTCTATTGCAGGTTCAAACGGCCATTTCGAATTGAATGTTTTTAAACCCGTTATTGCATCCAATGTCCTAGAATCAGCAAGATTACTAGGCGATGCTTGTATTTCCTTTGCCGATAATTGCGCTGTAGGCATTAAAGCTAATTTACCCGTTCTTAAAAAACATTTGGACAATTCGCTTATGCTGGTAACGGCCCTTAATCCGAAAATTGGGTACTATAAAGCAGCGGAAATAGCAAAACATGCTCATAAAAATGAAACAACACTGAAAGAAGCTGCAATTCTTTTGGGTTATGTGACTTCGGAAGAATACGATTTCTTGGTTGACCCTTCAAAAATGATTGGAGACCATAATTAACCATCAACTAAGGAAAAAATATAAATTCTATCCTATTTATTTGCTTAATTTTACTTCACTAAATTTATATAAAAAATGTCAAAAATTAAAGTAGCCAATCCCGTAGTTGAGTTAGACGGGGACGAAATGACCAGAATAATTTGGAAATTTATTAAAGATAAACTGATCCTTCCATATCTAGATATAGATATAAAATATTATGATTTAGGTATTGAAAAGCGTGATGAAACCTCGGATCAAATTACAATTGACGCAGCCGAAGCAATAAAGAAATATAAGGTTGGCATTAAGTGCGCAACCATTACCCCTGACGAAAACAGGGTTATAGAATTTAATTTAAAATCCATGTGGAAATCTCCAAATGGAACTATTCGAAATATATTAGATGGAACTGTTTTTAGAGAGCCCATTGTTATGCAAAATGTTCCACGCTTAGTTAGTAACTGGACTGCACCAATAATTGTTGGAAGGCATGCTTTTGGAGATCAGTATAGGGCAACCGACGCTGTCTTTAAAGGAAAGGGGAAGCTAACGATGACCTTCACTCCTGAAAATGGCGAAGAGGTTCAAACTTTTGATGTTTATAATTTCCAGGGTGATGGAGTTGGAATGGCGATGTATAATACAGACGAATCAATTCGAGGATTTGCACACAGTTGTTTCAATATGGCACTTTCTAAAAAATGGCCACTTTATTTGTCAACAAAAAATACGATTTTAAAAAAATATGATGGTAGATTCAAGGATATATTCGAGGAAATTTACCAAGCGGATTTTAAGGAAAAATTTATCGCTGCAGGCATAAGCTACGAACACCGACTAATTGACGACATGGTGGCTTCGGCATTAAAATGGAACGGAAATTTTGTTTGGGCATGTAAAAATTACGATGGTGATGTTCAATCCGATACAGTAGCACAAGGTTTTGGATCCTTGGGCTTAATGACATCTGTTTTAATTACCCCAGACGGCGAAATTATGGAGTCAGAAGCGGCACATGGAACAGTAACTAGGCATTATCGCGATCATCAAGCAGGAAAAAAGACATCAACTAATCCAATAGCATCAATATTTGCCTGGACGAGAGGCTTGGCTTTTAGAGGAAAGCTAGACAATAATCAAGCATTAATTAATTTTTGTATTGATTTAGAGCAAGTATGCATCGATACCGTAGAATCGGGAATAATGACAAAGGATTTAGCCGTTTGTATTCATGGGAACATATTAAATCATGGGCAGCACTATGTCTATACCGAAGAGTTTTTGGATGCCCTAGACAAAGGCATGCAAAACAAAATGAAGTAATCAGAGGCTAATGTCCATATCTATCATCTAAAATTACTCCACATTCGTTTTAACCTAATTTTATGAATGAATGAGATTTTTTTTACTTCTTTTAACCTTCATCTTGGTTGGCTGTAAAACAATCGAAGTGACAGCGCCAGTAACGAGGTTAATTCCACCTCCAGCCTTGAATACGCAAATTTCCTCCTTAACAATACCCATCCAGATAAATTTAAGTTCTTATTTAAAAGAAGTAGAAAAGACCTTACCCATGTCTTTTTCAGGACAAGATCAGCGATGCGAAGGCATTAGTTTTTCCTACCGGTTTTTTAGGCAGCCAATTGTTTTTAGCTATCAAAAAGATGCTCTTAACTATTCGGTAGATGGAAAATTTGATTTAAAATTAAATTATTGTCCAACGTGTCACTATTTATTTGATAAAACAGGAACTTGTATTATTCCAAGAGTTTACGTGAGTTGTGGGATTGACGAACCGATGCGTAGGGTGAAGGTAGCTTATAGAACAAAAATAGATTTAACACCAACCTTTAAATTCAACGCAACGACTCAATTGGATAAGTTTGAGATAATAGACCCCTGCAAAATAACTTTTTTAAATTATGATGTTACTACCGAGGTTAAAAAACAGGTGCAAGGTGAATTAATTAAACTTGAAAATGACATTGATAAGCAAATAGAATCGATTGATATTCGATCATCTATAAAAGAAGCATGGACAGAACTTCAAGAACCCATCCCTATTGAAAATTATGGTTTTTTGTACCTTCAGCCAAGTACAATTTCACTTGGTCGTTTAGCATTTGCCACGGGAAAAGTAGATGTAGACTTGAATCTCGGAATTTCCCCAATGGTTGTTACCGAAAAGCACCCATTTAATAAAATAGCTTTCCCAGACATGCAAGCCTTTAAAAAAACAAATGGTTTAGATATGATCATAGATATTAACGCTTCCTATGATTCCATAAGTGCCATTATAAATCATGCTTTAAAAGATAAAGAAATTGAATTTAAGAGCAAGAAAATTATTATCAAAAACCTTATAATTAATGGTGCTTTAGACAGTGTGCTAGTCATTGCGGTTTCATTTGAAGGTGCCAAAAAAGGGACCTTATTTCTAGTGGGAAAGCCTAAATTAGACAATACACTACAACGTGTTTCAATAATAGATGTTGGCTTTGATGTTGAAACAAAAAGTGTTTTGTTGAAGACGGCAAAATGGATGTTTAATGATAAGATCATTAATGAAATACAAAAAGCGGCTACGTATGACCTTCAGCCCCTTTTAGAAAATGTAAAGGCAGATGTTAGTAAGCAGTTAAACACTTCATTAACAGATGACGTGAAAATGTTTGGCCAAATCGATGCTATCTACATAAATAGTTTGCACTTATCGAACAGTCACTTAGTTATTAGAACGAATATCTTAGGGGACTTGAAACTAAAAATAAATTAATGCGTTGAATAGCCACATGTGGTTAAATAGAACAACTGTTTTATTTTTGGTAATCTGCCTTAACTCTATTGCTCAGAAAACAGATATTTCTAAGTGTAGAGGAAGCGTCCTAGTTAATGGTAATATATCCTATTCCTTAAATTTTTTAGGCAACAAGAAATTCGACGAACTTAATCTTTTTGGATATTGTAATTTCCCCAATATTTCCAACAATTATATTTGGCTTAATTTTTCTCCTAGTTCTTTCGGGAATTTAAATATCGAGTTCTCCAATGCACCAGACTCCTTAATGATCTTTGTCTTTGAGTGTAAACAGCCTAATCCTTGCGAAGAAATTATTAATAAAACCGCCAATTTAATTGTTTGTCACTATAGGCGAAATAAAGATGTGAATAGTCAAATCAAGCCAATGTTCGTAAATCAGAATAGCACCTATTTCATTGCTTTTAATACGAAGAAAGGATCGCGATCTGCTGTAGATTTCAGATTGAAATTTGATAAAAGCACCTCAACCGGCGAATATTTAGAAGATTCACTTTCTTTAAATTTAGTTAGTCGATATGATAAAGCCATTTATTCACTTCATTTGGTCGATGAGAAAACTAATAAACCTGTGGTTTCAAGGATTTATATTTCCTCTACTGGAGACCTTGATGGGGCTTATAAGGCCAGCGATTTACGAATCAATAACACTAAAAATTTAAATGCGAATATTCGAATTGATGCCGAAGGATATTTCTCAAAAGATTTATTAAAACATAAAATTGTTGGCAACATTAGCAGTCATGACACCATACGTTTAGTTGCAATAACTAGCGGGACCATTGCCAAGTTGGACGACATAAATTTTATCGGAGGGCTATCAATAATATCGGATGAATCGATGCCAAAACTAAAACGACTTAAAGATTTTTTAGCGTTAAATCCGAGTATTTCCATTGAAATACAAGGCCATGTTAATGATGAAGGCAAGAACTCGATGAGTTCTCAGAGATTATCCAAAAAGCGAGCGCAAAAAATCATGTTATATCTGGTTCAGAACGGAATTAAATCAGAACGACTTAAGGCAATTGGTTTTGGTAATTCTAAACCCCTTTACGAAAACCCAACAGACGACGATCAGCGAGAAGCAAATAGACGTGTTGAAATCAAAATAAATTAATGTTTGTAATAAGGGAAAATCATCCAATATACTACTACTCCTGTAATGGCTACATATAGCCAAATAGGAAAAGCAAATCTTGTCCATTTCTTGTGTTTAACAAAATCACCTTCCCAAGCAAATAAATACGCAAATAGCACAATTGGAATTACTGCTACACTAAGTAAAATATGGGAGATCAAAATGAAATAATATACTATAGGAAGATCCCCCCCGTATTTAGTAGTGTCGGATGTAATGTGGTAGGCAATATAGCTTAGTAAAAAAACAATTGAAAGGACCATACAAATTTGTATGGTTATTTGATGTTTTTTTCTTTGGCCATTTTTAATAAAAATTAAAGCAAGAATTAACAAAAGAGCAGTTAAACCATTAAGACTAGCATAAAATGGCGGCAAAAAAGACAAGTCCACCCCAGGTATTTTAATTCCAAAAAGAGCAGCAACGGCTAGGGGAATAATAATAGACAAGGCAATTACCAATTTTCTGTACTTCGAAGATTTTAATTCATTAGTTGACATGGTATTCATATTTAAGTAAGTTTTTTATATCATTTACTAAGCGCTGGTATTCTACCTTATTGACGGTTAAATCGTAATTAGTAACCGCATAAACCCCTCGAACATAACCAGATTTATCAACTAAGGTAAACGAACCAGAATGTGCATACCCTCCTGCAGCATCTTCATCTTTTCCTGCAAAGGTTAAAAAATTTTTAATGCCTAGTGTATGTGTTTGAGCTTCATTGCCGGATAAGAACACCCAATTTTCTGCAGTAATCTTATTCCGTATTTTATATTCTTTTAATTGAGTTGGGCCATCAGTTTTTGGATCGATGGTGAATGATATTACTTGAATATGATCTTTTAATTTTTCGGTTTCATTCACAAGTTTTTTTAATTGATTATTCATTATAGGGCATATTGTTGGACATTTCGCAAAGAAAAATTCAACAATCCAAACTTTATTATTAAAATCTTTATTTGATACCGAAACGGAATCCTCATTAAGATAATGAAAGACAGGTATTTTGGGGTAAATTGTATCTGTTGAAACCTTGCCATTTTTCGTGTGGTAGATGACATCAAAATTACCTAGTTTTGGAAGTGGCACGGGCTTATTTTCAACGCAGGACACTAACCAAAAACAAAGAGCAATTGCTAAAAGAAATAAGCGTGTCATTTTTGACTCTTTAATTTGTCGTATTCTTTTTGAAGCAAAGCAATATTTTCTTTCATTCTTCTAATTAAGCCCTCTTCATTGCCGGGCAAAACCATCCTTAGACGTCCCGTTTTATCGATTAATAGCATTAATTCTTGGAATGCTTCTCCCCCAAAATACTTGTCTCCTTTTTGTAAAAGGGTTTGTCCGTTATTGGAAATATTATAAATTTCTCGGGGGTTTCCATTAGCGAGAATCCAAAGGTTAGGATCATATCCTTCGGCAAGATCACCTAAAGCTAATTTTATTTCATTTAAATTTTTGAGGGGCTCACCTTTTCCATCTGTTAAAAAGGAAATGATTCGAACCTGCTTCATTTGTTTATGAGCATTCTTTCGGATATGTTGATAAATCAGCTGGTTTAGGTGCCACAGTGAAATTGCACATGCATTTGGGCAATCATTTTGAATGGTTGTGATTAATAAAATGTCATTTTTAAATTCAGAAGAGTTTCTAATTTTATTATCGGCATCAATGAAGGTAAATGGCTTTACCTCACCAAAAACTTCCAGCTTTTGAAATTTGTGTTCACAGCCTATGAAAGAAAAAGCAACCAAAATAATAGCGGGTGCTAGCACAAGCAACAAGGCTAAAACAGCTTTTTTTTTATTTTTCGTGGGATTAGGAAGCATTATTAATTACCATAAGTGGCAAAAGCGTTTCCTACTTCTAATGCCTCCCAAAGCGCAATAAAAATTAAATAAGCAACAAACAAAAAGTAAGGAACTAAAATTACATTTCTCATCCATTTTTTCTCATCGCCTAAATGCATAAAGACCATTACGATATAGCCCGCTTTTAATATGGTTAAGGCTACAAAAGTCCATTTTACAAAGGTCCACATACTTGAGCTTTGATGGATAAAAGCTCCTAAAAGAACTTCAACAATAGTAATGGAGGTCAGTAAAATGGTAACTAAAAATATTTTTTTACGAATTTTTTTACCAGCTTCTTCTGAATGATGAGAATTAAGTGAATATTCGATTAAATCGTCTCTTAACATATCTTATAATTTAAATTAAATAGAAAAATGTAAAAACAAAAACCCAAACTAAGTCAACAAAATGCCAATATAGCCCTGTTTTCTCAATCATTTCGTAGTGGCCTCTTTTATGGTATGTCCCTAATACAACACCAATACAAATGATAATATTAATCACAACACCTGAGAATACGTGAAATCCATGAAATCCAGTTATAAAGAAAAAGAATTGACCGTATTGTTGCGGCCCATATTCATTTTGTTTAAGATTTGCACCATAGACAACTTTATTTGCAGTGCCCTCAGTGAGTGCTCCGTAATAAAGCTCTTCTGCTTTTTTATCCTTAATTGGTTCTCCACCAACTTTGAATGTATTTCCCGATTTTTTTGTCACCAACATTAAATGCTCATCCGATTTTTTGTTTATTTTGGCAATTGACCCATCGTGTAAAATTAAGACCCCAGCCGTTACTGGTTTGGATTTTATGAGTGCTAATTCTTTTTCAAGGGAAATAAGATTAGCTTTTAAAGAAATAGCTTTTTCCGCCGAACCTGGAACGCCAGTAGTATCTTTTTTTAAAGCAGCAATAATATTGCGTTGATTATTGAGATTACTAATCATTGCTTCACTTCGAAAGATCTTTCCTGTTTCTGCTGCATGTTGAAATTGATGCAATAAGTCGGATTTAACAATTTCGCCTTTTTTTAAGTGTTTCCCCTCTTTAAGTACTGTAAAGCTTTCGATCTCACCAAAATGACCCTTAACAATTGCTTGCGATCCATCAGCTAATTCGATTTTACCAAATTCAGAACCATGAATAAAATGGCTCCATTCCCAAGCCTGTGAGCCTACGAAAAAGAAGCCCCCAATTATTGTAGCAATCATCCATTTAATAACACCAGATTTGTCCATACGGTGACCGGCTTCTACCGCTAGCACCATTGTAACGGACGAAACGATTAATATAAATGTCATTAATGCTACGTACAATAAGGGATAACCATGTCCAAGAAAGGGCATTGAATTAAATGTTTCTTCTCCAATCGGCCAAGCATCTTGCGCCGAGTGCCGAGTATATCCATAGGCAATTAAAAGCCCGGTAAATGTTAGGGCATCAGAAACCAGGAAAAACCACATCATTAATTTTCCGTAACTCGTTGAAAAAGGAGACTCTTTTCCTCCCCAAAGTGTTTTAGAATCAAGTTCTACTGCATGTCCCGCCATTTACTAAAATTTTTAGCAAATTTAGTGAATAAAAACTAAAAACAGCAATAGATATAGCCATAAAAAACCTAAAAAATGCCAAAAAACACCAGTTGTCAATACAGGTAGATAGTTTTCGGATGTATATCTATTTAATAATGAATTGATTACAACAACGATTAAAAATCCAATGGTGACAAGAACATGTAATACATGTAAGACCGTTAGGATAAATAAATATGAACTTGCTGCATCTGAAGCTTCTGCTGCTTTAATTTGTAAAGATGCAGACAAAACCCTATTATTAAAAACTAATTCTCTGTTTTTATATCCGAGTGCCTTCCCCTTGAAATAGATCGTAAAGTCTTTTCCATACGTTCCGCGGGCAAAAAAGTCTCCCCTTCCATCACGAATGTTAACAGCGAGATCACTCAGGCGAATTTCGTCAACATGTCCCATTAGAATGGAATCAGAAAGATAAAAGTGATTTGATTTAATTAATACGGGTTCGTCATTTAAAAATATTGAGAAATTAGGATTTTCTTTAACATAAATAGCACTTTTCTGTCTTGGATTAATAAATTGTTTGGTGAAATCTTGAAGCTCTTTGTATTCATTTTTAGACATTTTTTTACCATTGACTTTATATTCATTACCGTCCACTTCAATAAAACTACCCTTATATTTAATTTCAAAATAGTCGCCGTAGCGACCATCGCTTACCATAATGTAATTTTTTGCAGGGTGTATTCCTGAGTCAATTAATTTATTAAATCCAAAAAACTGAAATACGACAAATAGTATTCCGAAAATTAAGGTGACAAGCATCGACACTTTATGAAGTGTCGTCTTATTTTTTTTAACAGAAATTAAGGAAACGACAAAAAACAAGCTGCTTAATCCAATAAAAAACGTGCTCCAATAAAAGTAATTAGGCAGCGGATATTTTAACCAAAACCCTGCCCCCATACTAACGATGTAGGCAGAAGTTAGGCCCGCAAATAACATTGTTACACTAAATGCGATAACGTACACCAAGTTTAACTTCATTTTTCTACGAATTTCGGGACGCAATTCTTTTGAATAATCCATGACTAATTAATTTAAATTTTTATTACAATTTATCAAAAACATAGGTGAATTGAATGATTGGTAAATAAACAAACGAGGCGAACATAAGTTTTCGGGCATCAGAATCATCGCAACTATAAAAAAGGCGATAGGCTAAGAAGAAAAATGCAGCGCCTAGTGCACTGGCCACAATTAATGTTGTATTTCCAGTTAAATTATAGTACCAAGGCGCTAAACTAAATGGGATTAGTGCAAGCGAATAAACAGCAATTTGGAAAGCGGAGTTTTTAGTCTTACCCGTACTTGATGGCAAAAGAAAGAAACCTGCTTTTTGATAATCTTCATGCAATACCCA
>JBILCD010000111.1:0-8245 GCA_044353285.1 Crocinitomicaceae bacterium
AGCTTTTGTCTAATTAAAGGAGAAGATTTGAATTCAATGATATCTTTTAATTCCATGGTTCAAAGTTAGCATTTTGTTGGTGTGATTGATGAACTTTGAGTAAGGCTGAGTAAAATTAAATGTGCTGCTATTTGGGTAGGCACAAGCAAAAGCATTGCAGCTCTTTTAATTTTGCAAAGCGTTGGCATTTTGCCTGTCGGTTTATGTCGGTTTATGGTCGCTCTGTCGGACGTTTTATGGTTGCACATAACGGTTTTGCAATGTGGAGGATTTAGCACAAAAGTTCAATAGAATTCCTAATGTTAAACCTTACAAAAATGTTTCATAGAAGCACTTCAGCCGTCATATTGCCAAACCGATGTTGTGCGTTCGTACTTTTCATTGTCAGAGTACTTTTTTAAAAATTGTTTCTTCACCTTTGTTATAATGTTCATTTAGGGTAACAGGATTTCCTCCTTTTTTATTCATTCTCATTTGAAAAATGTCAACTAATAATGAGAATGCCATCGAAAAATAAATATAACCTTTCGGTATCTCTACGCCAAATCCTTCGCTGAGCAATGCAAATCCAATAAGTAATAAAAATGAAAGTGCAAGCATCTTAAATGCAGGATGTTTGTTTACAAAGTTGCTAATAGGTTCAGCAGCGAATAGCATTATTATAACTGTAATAACAACAGCAACATACATTACCCAAACCTCTTTGACCATTCCAATTGCTGTTATTATAGAGTCAATAGAAAAAACAGCGTCCATAATTAATATTTGAACAATGACTTGGGCAAAAGTAGCTACTTTAATACTTTTAGATTTGTCTCCCGTTTCGCCTTCCATTTTGTGATATATTTCTTTACTGCTTTTGTACAAGAGGAACAAACCACCTGCAATTAATACAAGGTCTTTTCCTGAAAAGCTTAAATCAGAAATCCTGAATAATTCATCGTCAAGTTGCATAATTAAAGAAACGATCAGTAATAAACTTATTCTCATTACCGCCGCTAATAAAAGTCCTATTCGTCTTGCCTTTTTTTGTTGATGTAAAGGCAGTTTATTTGCTAAAATAGATATGAAAATTACATTGTCTATTCCAAGAATGACTTCTAATGCAATTAAACTTAAAAGTGAAAAAATGATTTGATAGCCCATTATATTTTAGAATTATATGGTTTTGATGTTGTTATAGTATGACGCAAAACGGCTACGTATTGGCGATGGTGGGGCATTTGAAAAACTTCAGCTCAAAATTTGCACAAATGCCCAATAGAATTACAAATGTTGAGTTTACAGCTGCCAGCCCTACTATTGCCAATGCAATGTTATTGGCTAACTTTCTTCTTTTCAATTCTTTTGAAAGCATACTTGACCACAAAATAAATAACCAGTGCAGAAAGTACTCCTGTCAAAAAGTCGGTCACAGGAACCATAATAGCAGTATAAATCATCATCGCAAATTCGAATTTTCCTGCATGCTTGATTTCTTTAATTTCAGATGGCTTTATCATATTACTGGCAACCCAAACCAAAATTCCGCCTATACAAGCCATAGGAATTAACTCCAAATATTGAGCTAAATAAAAAGCCATTAACAGTTTTAAAATTGCTTTAAAATAACCTGCTAAAGGTGTAGTTGCTCCTGCTTTTATGCTTGTAGCTGTTCTTGCTAATGCTCCTGTGCATGGAAAGCCTTGTACCAATGGTGTAATGATTTGAACCAAACCTTGACCAAAAAATTCTTTGTCAGGGTTAAATGGTGTTCTGTCATTTTTAGCTAATCGATCTGCCATAGAAGAACACAAAACACTCTCTACGCCCGATACAAATACAATACCAACCACAAAGTATACAATGTCAAGCATTACACCTCCATTCATTGCAGGTAAAAATGGCATTTGCAGCTTGAAAAAATTGTTCGGAATGGAACCATATAAATCACGAACCAATACAATGTTTTTATCAGCAAGCAAAGTAGCTGATAACAAAGTGGCTGTTCCCATTGCAATTACGGGCCCTGGTATATAAATAGAAATTTTAAGTAAATATTTTGCTAAAACAAAAGTGAGTAAGCCTAAAAAAACAGACCATATATTAATTACTCCTAAGTTGCCAAATGCTAAGTATATATTATGAAAGAAACCACCGCGAATATCCTCGTCTTGCCCTAGGAAGTCTTTGAAATTTTCTATCCCTAAAATGTCTTCAAAATTAGTAAGAGCAATAGAAATAGCTATCCCCACAGTAAATCCTACTATAATTGAATTGGGAACAAGTTTAGCATATTTACCTATACCATATATACCCATAATTATTAGAATGATGCCCGAGATAATAGACACCAATACCAAAAAACCATGTGCTTGCTCAAAATTACCACCATTTGCGGGGTCGCTGTACTTCGCAATCAAGGCGGCAATAACTGGAATAAAAGCCGCTGTTGGTCCATATACTTGATACTTTGAGCCGCCAAAAGTTCTGCCTATCACACATGCCAATGCTCCAGCAATAATGCCATGTTCTGGTCGCATACCCATGGCCATTGCAAAACCCATGGCCATTGGGATAGCTGTCATTGCTACTATTAAGCCAGCACTGAAATCTTTGTATGTTACCTTTAACCAATTATCTTTGGTTAAGTCCTCCCATCGAGAATCAAAAAAGGTGAAAAATAATTTAATTCGCCCCATTGGCGTAGAAGGAAATTTTACTTTATTCATTTTCTTTTATTTAAATAATTGATTTAATTCGTCATTGTTCATTGTGTTCTGGTCGCTTGTCCAAGCTACTTCTCTATATTGCACCTTCGATTTTTTTATTATCGGAATAGGGTCAAAACCATTTTTATGTGGTTTCAAGTTATAATCTTTAGGCAAATAGACTAGGTCTATTCCATGTGCTTCATGAAAATTTAAAAAGGCATTTCTATTTAAGCCATGAAAAAGCTCAATAGTTAAGGAATGAAGACTAGATTCGTGTGTGTTTTTAATAATAGTTATACCATCATTAAATTGGGGACTTACTAAACCGCCAATTATTTTGGCAGGATTATAAAATAGTAGGTCAGATATTGAATCACTGATGAACGCTGAATACATTAATATGACAGTTGATTTTTCTTGTTTTCGTTCTTCGAGAGCATATTTTAAAGTATTTAAAGACTCTATTCTAAAGTCAATCGGAACTAGTATTTTCTTTACCACGCGTTTGGCGATTTTTGATTAATGGTGCAATAATAGAACGATGCTATTATAGCCAATTAAGATTAAGATTAGAATTTGATTAGAATTTCTGAATTTGGAATGACTATCACTTTCAAAACCATTGAAGAATGTACTACTCGCAGGGGAAAAATAGGGTATGGCCAGCTAAATCACGATCGTGGTTTTTAGCAGCTGCAGCTGAAAAACATCTAAAATTGAAAGGTCTTACAATATAGCGATAGGTAGTTTTACTTGTATTGTAACTCCTTGATGTAGCATAGAACTGATAATAATCTCGCCTTTGTGGATCTTGATGATGTTTTGAGTTAAAGGTAAACCAATCCCGTAGCCATCATATGCGGCAGTGTTACTTGCCCGATAGAAAGGGTCAAATATAAAGGGTAATTCGGCCTGAGGAATCCCAATACCTTGATCTTTAACTATCATTACTATTTCATTGTTTGTGGAGGCCAAACTTACAACTACCGGTTTATTACTCGAATATTTGCAGGCATTGGTTAGTATATTTGTTATGGCCAATGTTAGTAATTCTTTGTTACCCATTATTTTTAGTTTTTTTGGGTTTTCGGGCAATAGCTCAAAGTCTATTTCAATGTTATTTTTTGGAATTAACTGATTCATTATCTCATTCGCCTGAAGTATTAGCTCGTCAGCTCTAATAATGGTAAAGTTTAACTTATTTTCTTTGTAGCCTATTTGTGCTAAAGACAGCAAAGATTGACTGATTTTATTTAGTCTTTCTGATTGTGCAAGAATCTTTTTTAAGGTCTCTTTATATTCATCGGGTGTTCTATCTTTTAATAAAGTCACATCTGCCTCACCTATAATTGCGGTAAGCGGTGTCCCAAATTCGTGTGAAGCATTACTGATAAAGTTTTTATTAGTTTCAAAAGCTATTTCTATTCTATTCAAAAGATTATTAAATGTGGTGGTTAGTCTGCTGATTTCGACATTGTTTTTAACATCATCGAGACGCAAATGTATATTATCTGTACTTATGCGATTTACTTTAGTAATTATTTTATTGATAGGGTCAAATAATCTTTTTGAAAATAAATAAGCAAGGTAAATGATAATTAGAATTGAAATAAATCCACCTGTTAGTAAAACCTTTTTCAGCATAATTAAATGGTGGGTATTGTAATAATTTTTTGCCGAAACAATAATGAAATAAAAACCTTTAGAATTCCCCCTCTTTTTTCCATAGAAAAAAACATCATTTTTTTGATAATTGGCAGAATGATTGGCGTAAACTAAGTTTAGGAAATCGATAGGAAGCGAATGTTTATCAGCCAATTGTTTTATAGAGGCTGTATTAGGGAAATACAATATGTACTCTTTTTCGTCACTTAATAATTCTAAATGATCTTCCCTAATACTTTTTAATATTTGTACGTCTTTCTGATTGGTTTCAAAATGGCATTTTTCTGCCACACTAACCCTTGCATTAAGCTGCTTGTAAAAGTCTGCATAGGAGTAATTTGATAAAAAGTAATACACGCTTGCTCCCAAAAAAACAAAAATTAAACTAATTGAGATTATCAACAAAAGAGTAATTTTACGAATACTGCTCATTCTTCTTTTAGTATATAACCCATGCCTACTACGGTATGTATTAGTTTTGGCTCGAAATCAGCATCTATTTTTTTTCGAAGATAATTTATGTAAACATCGACCACATTGGTTCCTACATTGAAATTTATATCCCAGGCATTTTCTAGTAATTCCATTCTTGACAGTACTTTTCCCTTGTTTTTTAGTAGTGTGAATAATAAGCGATATTCAGTGACGGTAAGTGAAATGTCTTTACCATTTCGGCTAACCTTTTTTGCATCATCATCAAAGAGTAAATTGGATAAAACATATTTTACTTTGGGCTCTTGAGCTCCAATTTTTTCAATATTTACCCTTCTTAAAATAGCCCTAATACGAGCTATAAGTTCATTGAACTTAAAAGGCTTAACAAGGTAATCATCTGCGCCCGAATTTAACCCAAGGGCTATATTGTCTGGCGTATTTAATGCAGTTAAAAAAAGAATAGGTGTTTGAATTCCGTACCCTCTAATTTCTTTACATACCTCTATGCCATTTTTTTCAGGTATCATTATGTCTAGTATGAAAATATCATATTGGTTGTTTAAGGCCATATCAAGTCCATCAACACCATTTAGTGCAACCGACACCTCGAAAGATTCTTCCCCTAGCCCCTTTTTGATAAAACTTACTACATCCGGCTCATCCTCTATTAGTAGTATTGAGATAATATTCATTGATTTGAGGCTGTTAAAGTTGTTTTGTTTTTTTATGTAATAATGTCTCGTAAATTAATATTACCAAATATATTGCAAAAAATACTGTGACTGTGTTCTTGACGAGCATTTTTAATTTGAAATAGCTTTCATTCTTCCATGCTATTTTCTATAAATTCATAACGAGTATAACCAAACAATTGTTCTGTTTTAAATTTATGGTTGTGTTCGTGTGACATTGTAATTTAATTTATTGTTCTTCAATGATTGATGTTCCTTTTGTTTGATCTCCCGAAGTCCATTTCCAATTTTCGTGAAGACGAATTTTCCCATTTTCAAGAATTTCTGGTATTGAAATACACATTCCTGTCATCAATTCGTTGTTGTCATTTACTTGGTGGTAACGCATTTCAATATTTCCTGATTTGTCAACCAATCCAATTAGATGGCCATATATAATCTTACCCCCCGAATATTCAGAAGTAAGAATATTTCCAACTTGCTTATAATGAAAAAGAGTTTTGTTTGAAGTTTCTCCGTTTTCAGTATTGCTAATCGGTCTGAATTTCTTGTCGTTGTAGTTCATTGTGTCATTTTCTATAATGAATGATAACGTTTTGTAGATTTTCGATGGGCGGTATGTTCAGCGCACCACGGAGTTTCTGAATCAAATAGGCAAAGATAAATATATATATTTATTTTAGATTTTAACACATAATCTCCGCGGTGTGATTCAATGATCGTTAGTTTTCCATTGCCATTTATCGTTGCCAAAATATCGGCTTTTTTGCTAGATGTGTGTTATGTATTCGGCTTTAATTTTTAAGCAAGCTTTATAAAGTTCTTCTCTAGTTTTACGTTGAAGTTAATTTCAGCTTTTAATGCTTTAAATACCTTTAAAATAGTTTCAATTGTTGCGCTGTTAGCACTGTTTTCTAATTTGGAAATTTGAGCTTTTTGCACACCTACCATTTTCCCAAGCTCCTCTTGTGTTAAATGTCGTTCTTGTCGGGCTGATTTAATCATTTTACCCAAAATATCCATGTTCAACTCATATTCGTATTCGTCTCGCTCATCTGTCCCAACTTTACCAACATACTTATCCTTCATTTCTTCTAAAGTATAAGTCTTCATTTTTTTAGTTTCCATGAGCGTTAATGGTTTTGCCCACAGGCGCATACCCTTTTCGGGTTGCGCTTGTGGGCTGTTAAAGGTTGGTGGTTTTTTAATATCCGTAGTAAGATGATGTTTTGAATCGACCTAAGGGTACTTGATAATATTTATTTCTTCAATCAATCTTGAAATCCACTAAATATGAATATTCATTTGAAAATTCACTTGTAATAAAAATAAAAATGTGAAAGTCGAGAAATAATATTCTATTTTATTATAACCCTTTTTACATTAAAATTACCACATGTTTCTGAGAGCATTTTACCAGCTAGTTTATTCTTCCCTTTAAAACCACCTTGTTTATCTACATAAGTCCATCCATTTGGTTTAAACTCCCAACTTTCAAATTGAAATGAAATATCCTCTGTGGATTTGTAAATTCCCGTAAAGTTGTATTTTCCTAATTCGATAACACCACAATTTTTGTTTGAGTTAATAGGGTAAAATTCAAATGACCCTTTGAAAGTTCCATCTGTTTCAGATATTGCAGAAATTTTAAGCCTGAGCCCAGTTTTTCCTAAACTGCAAAAATAGGAACCAACCCATGTTCCTTCTAAATCTTGAATTGACTGTGATTTAGCAGAATTAATAATGAACATACAAGCCAAAAAAATTAATAATTTTTTCATCTTTTTATTTTTTAAATTTTATTCCTACTCGTAATGCTTTTCGGAGTCCGCCCCGTTTTTTAGAGTGGGTTCTAGACTCCACTTTTTATTCATAAATATAATTATTTATCGCCTAATCCAGTTTAATCACCTTAACAATTTGAATTTGTCGCATATCGTTAATAACAGAAACAAAATACAAGCCTGATCCAACATGCATTAAATCAATTTCTGTTTCATTTAATGCCTTTTTCTCTTCAATTAATTTTCCTTGTAAATCGCGCACTTGGATTAAGAAATCACCTTCATTCATCATAACAACATGTATAGATTGGTTTGCTGGATTAGGATACACCTCGAACAATTGAGTTTGTGTTTCATTAATAGCATTTGTTATATCTACTTCGTAAGGATCACCTGTATTGCCGCAACCGAACTCATTGGTTATATACACAGTGTATAATCCTGATGCAGTAGGAACATAAGAATTTAACGTTGCACCGGGAATCAGAACACCATTCAAAAACCATTGATAGGAAGCCGCGAGTGAACAGAATAAGGTGTCATTCGACTGAGTAATTACTGGGGGTAGCGGATTACTTCCCGCATTGACTACTACGATATTGCTTGCTTGACTTGTACATCCACCTACCGTGTTGGTTACGAAGTAGGAACCAGCTGCAAAAACCAAAATGGTATCGCTTGTTTCGCCATTGGGAGACCAGGTATTTCCGCCCAAGATATTTGAGTAAAGTTCAATGTTTCCATCTGCACATATAATTAGTGGACCTGCAGGATTAACAATTGGCGCTGTTGGATTTGGATTGACAACTACTTGGATAGGCAATGAACTTGCTTGGCAGCCATTTGCAGCTGTATAAGTTACAGAGTAAGATCCAGAATTGCTTACTGCGATGGTTTGTGTATTCAAGCCAACTGGTGACCATGAATTACCATTTGGATAGGAAGAAGTGAGTAGCAAGGTATCTCCAGAACAAAT
>JBILCD010000278.1:0-2651 GCA_044353285.1 Crocinitomicaceae bacterium
TCATTAAAGTTATGGCTTTAATGTTAAGCGAATATTAAATAACAGGCTATTCAAATTCAATAAGGATAGCGCCCTTTTCTACCACTGAACCTTCGTTAATAAATATCTGCTTAACAATTCCTTGTCCTTCTGACTTTAAGGTGTTTTCCATTTTCATTGCTTCTAGAGAAAGCAAAGCATCTCCGGCCATAACCTCTTGTCCTGGTTTAACTTGAATTGCAATCACACGGCCGGGCATAGGGGACTTAAATTCTTTAATTTTCTTAGTTTTTATTTTATCAAGGCCAAGCGCTGTGATCAGGTCGTCTAGTTCATGTTTTCTCCGAACAGAAAAGATGCGATGATTAATTTTTATTAGCAAGCGCCTTTCCTCGGATTTTTCTTCTTGAATTTCGCCGTGAAAAGTCTTGCCATTGAAAACGAGCTGAAAGAATTTATGGTTTTGCCATTCAACATACGCCCCTTCTGATGCTTGAATGGGTTCATTATCAAAATACCATTTATTTTGTTTCATAATAGTTTTAATTAGTAACCAGTTGAAGGTCAACTTTTGTATCGCCAGATTCGTCAATATCAATGAGTATTTGCGATGTAAATTGTTTCGTTAACACCAACTCATCAGCAAGTACCTCGGCACAAATATAGGATTGGTTTGCCTCAATTGCGCGTTCAATCGCTAAACTGGAGGAATAGTTAATCCGTATTCGATCGGTGACATCAAATTGTTTTTCTTTTCTAATGTTTTGAATACGGTTAACAAATTCGCGTGCGATACCTTCTGCCCTAAGTTCTTCTGTAATCGTTATATCAAGCGCTACGGTTAATTCTCCATCATTCGCGACCAACCAACCAGGAATATCTTTCGCGCTAATTTCAAAATCCGCCAATTCTAACGCTACATCTACACCATCTACATGGCACACCCAATTCCCTTCTTGCTCGATTTGCCGAATTATTTCTTGACTAAAACCAGCAACAAGGGACGAAATCCCTTTCATTTGAGCACCATATTTCTTACCAATTGATTTAAAATTAGGCTTTATATTTTTCACCAGCATCGTCCCATCATCTTCGATTAACCTGAGGGATTTAATGTTTACTTCAGATAGGATTAAATCTTGTATTTCTCTAACGCTTTGAGAGAATTCGGAACTGAGTGCGGGCACCAATAACTGAGCAAGGGGTTGCCTCACCCGAATTTTTTCTTTTTTGCGCAGCCCAAGTGCCAGGGAACTTAGCCGTTGTGCAATGGTCATTCTACTTTCCAGTGCTCGATCTAACTCATTTTCGTTAAGTGTAGGGAAGGAACAATGGTGAACTGAATTAAAAGGGCTTTTTGAGGTTATGCGATTGAGGTCCATAAACAATTGATCCATAAAAAATGGAGCAATGGGCGAGCTGATTATTGCCACTTGTTCAAGACAAGTATAAAGTGTTTGGTACGCTGAGCGTTTATCTGTGGCGTCATCATTTTTCCAAAACCGCCTTCTGCAGAGTCGAACATACCAGTTTGATAATTGATCGGTAACAAAATCCTGTACTAGCCTGCCTGCCTTTGTTGGTTCATAGGCGTCATAGGCTTCATTAACGTCTTGTATTAGGCTATTGAGTTTAGAAATAATCCAACGGTCAATTTCTGGCCGATCTGCTATTGGAATAGTAGGGCCATCAAAGGTAAAGCCGTCAATATTTGCATATAATGCAAAGAAAGAATAGGTATTATAAAGCGTTCCAAAAAATTTTCGTTGGACTTCAACGATTCCTTCCGCATCAAATTTTAGATTATCCCATGGTTGTGCATTGGTGATCATATACCACCTCGTTGCATCAGGGCCGTATTTTTCTAACGTTTCAAATGGATCAATGCCATTACCAAGGCGTTTAGACATTTTCAAGCCATTTTTGTCTAATACTAAGCCATTCGAAAGCACGTTTTTATAGGCAACACTTCCGAAAACCAATGTGGAAATAGCATGTAGGGTATAAAACCATCCGCGTGTTTGATCAACCCCTTCAGCAATAAAATCTGCGGGAAACGCTTCGTTATTATCAATAAGTTCCTTGTTCTCAAAGGGATAATGCCATTGTGCATAGGGCATCGCCCCAGAATCAAACCAAACATCAATAAGATCCAGCTCTCTTTTCATTGGCTCCCCATTTTTGGAAGCTAATATTATCTTGTCTACGTGGTGCTTATGAAGATCAATTTGGTCATAGTTTTCAGCAGACATGTCATTTTCCTTGAAATTAGCCAAGGGATTAATTTTCATTATACCAGCAGAAACGGCATGATGACAGGCTTCCTTGAGTTCCACTAGAGAGGAAATACAACGCTTTTCTTTTCCGTCTTCTGTTGCCCAAATTGGAATGGGTATTCCCCAATATCTCGACCTAGAAAGGTTCCAATCGTTTGCATTTTCCAGCCATTTTCCAAAACGACCTTGACCAGTTGATGTTGGGTTCCAATTGATAGTATTGTTTAGTGCTACCATCGTATCTTTTTGTCCACTAACACGAATGAACCAAGAATCGAGTGGGTAATATAGAATCGGTTTATCGGTTCTCCAACAGTGCGGATAACTGTGCTCGTATTTTTCAACCTTAAAGGCTTTATTATCTTCTTTAAGCTTGATGGCAATTAGTACGTCAAC
>JBILCD010000279.1:0-2647 GCA_044353285.1 Crocinitomicaceae bacterium
TTGAATAAAGAAGTGGCAATCTTTGAAGTTCGATCTCCAAAAGGAACCAAAATTGCTTTTAATAAAGCACCAGATTATTTGATTACCGATGAGTTGCGAACAGCCTTAGCCATTGCTCATCAGTAGCATTTATACTAAACTAAGTCATGGATTGCCTAATCCTTTCCACTTCGATTTTAAAGTCATGACTCAGCTCACTTTCGCTTTTAATTATTGCCGCTATTGTCCGAATGTTTTTTACATGAAGGTTATTTAATTCAGAATAAAAGACCATTCGATCCAAAGGTTTGGATAAAAGTATACCGCTAGGAGTGTTCAGTTGACATTCATTCCAAAAGGCCACATATGTTGCATGTGTATGCAATAGTTGCTCACAACTTTCCATGATTTCGCGCGGCTCATTAGTAGAAGATATGGCTAAATAGTGTTTTGAAATGGCTTGTTCATATTCAACAAATGTGGAGAGAATCTCTTTATGAGGTATAAAAATCGGTTTTATTTTCTCATTATTTTTAGTTGATTCACCTTTAATGGCTTCGCAAGCTTCGCTGATATGTGCTAGCTTTTTAAGCTTACTGAAAAACGTTTTTTTTAGAATGGGTGAGGTGAGCAGAAACGATTTGATAGGAAAAACCAGCTCTTCTACGGCTTCTTCTATGGAGTCAAATTGATCTAGATTAATGAACTGCCGCGCTTCTTTTTCCGTCATTTAAGGGCACTATTCTTCCTCATTTTGATATTCATTAATTCAACGATTAATGAAAATACAAGACCAAAATAAACGTATCCTTTAGGGATTTTGCTGTCAAATGCTTCAGCGATCAAAAGGATGCCCACCGTTACTAAGAAGCTTAATGCAATCATTTTAATAGTGGGGTTTTCTGAAATAAATGAACTTATAGCACTTGAAAAGATTAGCATAATAATCATAGAAAATATAACAGATATAAAAATAATAGCGAGAGGATTACTGTGTGTTTCAGCTTCAATTCCATTAGTCATTCCAACGGCAGAAATGATCGAATCGAAACTAAAAATAATATCGATCACGACAATTTGTAAAATAATTGCTTTTAAGCTTGACTTTGTTTTTTGTTGACCTTCCTCTTCTCCTTTGACGCTTTTATGCATTTCAATGGTGCTTTTATAGATAAGGAAAATACCACCTACGATTAAAACGATGCTTTGCCAAGAAATATCTTTATCAAATATTGTAAAAAGTGGATAGGTTAATTTCATAATCCAAGCTGCACCACAAAGTAAAATTAATCTGATAATTAAAGCTAAGCTTAAACCGATGTTGCGCGCCTTTCTTTTCTTTATTTTAGGTAGGTTATCCGTTACAATACTAATGAATATAATATTGTCTATTCCAAGTACAATCTCTAGCATTGTTAAAATAAACAAGTATAACCAACCTTGCCAAGTTAAAAAGATATCAAAGAATTCTGCCATGCTAATGAGTTATAAAAGTCAAAAAATCTTGTAAATATAATGGATTTTGAGTTGAATCAGTGACAATTTCCATAAGTGATAAGTTTTCGCTTTTTTTAGTTAAAAATGTGATTATGTCTTTTTTTAACTCTTCTTTTTCTTGAATTATGGAATAGTCGCAATTAAAAGCACTTGCAATTTTCTCGATGTTTTGAATGTGTTTTGCTTCGAAGAAGGTTTCTAATTGTTTAGAATTTGACGGTCCGGGTATAATTCTAAAAATACCCCCACCATGATTATTCACGACTATTATTTTTAAGTTTTTAGGAAGGTATTTATTCCAGAGCGCATTGCTGTCATAAAAGAAAGAGAGATCACCGCATAGTAAAACATGTTCTTTTTCAGGATTGATAAAAGCAGCTCCAATGGCTGTACTTGTACTACCATCTATTCCACTTGTTCCGCGATTACAGCGATATTCAATCGTTTTATTGGGTTCGAATAATTGACAGTAGCGTACAACTGAGCTGTTGCCCATGTGTAGAATAGACGTGTTTGGTAAAAGTTTTAAGATCGTTTGAAAGACCGTTATATCACTTAGTGTATTTGATGTAATGTTAAAATTATTGACTCTTTCTTGTTTATTTATATCGATAAGTTTCCAATTTCTACCATAGTTTGAAGGAGTAGAAGGAGGGTCGAGTTTGTTTAGACTATTAAAAAATGCAGATGGATGTGATTGCATTTCATGACTTAAACATTGGTAGGTGTCCATCCCAGGAAAGTTATATCCTATTTTCCAGTGTTGTTTTGGAGGATTCTTCCGCAGAAATAGTTTGATGTTTTTGGATACAATTGCCCCGCCTATTGTAATTAATAGATCAGGTGATAATTCTTCTTTATCTTCATCATTTAGGCCTTGTAGACTTCTGTCGATGCAATGATTAAAGGCATCATCAGTTAGGTTGGACGTATTATCAACCAATACTGCTACATTTTCACGCTTGGCAAATTCGGATAGGGATTCTTGTAATTCAACTGATTTTGGTAGTTGCCCGCAAAGCACCATAACTTTTTTGCTAAGCATTTCCTTGCGTATAAAAGTCTTGAATTCATCATTCCAATCTATACTTGTTGGAACGCTTTCTATTTTTCGACCAAAATAATCTTCTTTTTCTATTGATTGATATAAGGGCTCGCTTAAACCAACATT
>JBILCD010000280.1:0-2643 GCA_044353285.1 Crocinitomicaceae bacterium
TGCTTCCGCGGAACGCTTACTCGTTAAGTATAGTAAGGTAAAGGTAATACTTCCATTTAATAATAATAATTCGTGCCCAAATGCATACCCGTTAAAAAGATCTGCTGAATTAGTTTGTAATAAATAACAGATAAGAGGCGTTGCCAAACAAACAATCGGAACCATTATGTTTCTTAGTGTTCGTTTTGTTAAAATACCAAAAGCAAATAAACCAAGTAAGGGGCCATAGGTATAGCCAGCAATTAAGAATATGAGGTCCACTATACTCTTATTATCCATCCATTTAAAGTAAAAGACAAGAAGTAAGAAAAGCAATGCAAAGGACAAATGAATGATTTTCCGCAACCTAATTTGCTGTTTTTCATTCAATGCTTTGCTGCGTTCAAAGCCTAGTATATCAATGCAGAATGATGACGTGAGGGCTGTAATTGCACCATCAACAGAAGGGAATAGTGCCGAAATTAAGCCGACAATAAAAATTATAAAGATGCCAAGTGGGAGGTGTTTCTGCACAATAGTAGGAAAAACATCATCGGGTTTAAAGCTAAGTCCTTGCTGACTTGCATATAGATACAACACGCCGCCAAGGAAAAGAAATAAGGCATTTACAAGCAATAAAACAAAGCTAAAAACCACCATATTTTTTTGAGCATCTTTTAAGGATTTTACGCTAATGTTTTTTTGCATCATTTCCTGATCAAGACCTGTCATGGCTATGCAAAGAAAAGCGCCACCAATGACATGTTTAAGGAAGTAATCTTTTCGTAAATAATCGGTGCTCCAAAGTTTAGTCATGTTTGTTTTTTCCAATTGACCCCAAATGTGACTCCAACTCCAATTGAGCTCAGACTGAATCGCAAAAATGCACACCACCAGCGCTAAGAGCATAAAAATCGTTTGTAAAGTATCAGTCCAAACAATTGTCTTCACGCCACCTTGTAAGGTGTAGGCTATGATCATGACTATGATTAAAACACTTGAGAACCAGAAAGGAATGCCTAATGAATCAAAAACAAAGAGTTGAAGCACGTTAATAACCAAATATAAACGAACGGTTGCTCCGAGCGTGCGAGATAATATAAAATATCCAGCACCCCATTGATAGGCAGTAAAGCCTAAGCGATGTTCCAAATATCGGTAAATGGAGGTGAGATTCAGTTTATAATAGATGGGAAGAAGTACGAAAGCAATGACAAAGTAGCCAATAAGAAAACCCAAGACCATTTGGTAATAATACCAACCGCCTTCTAAAACACCACCTGGAACGGAAATAAATGTTACGCCTGATAATGATGTGCCAATCATGCCAAAGGCAACTAAATACCACGGGCTTTTTTTATCTCCTGTAAAGAAACTTTTGGCCGTTGTTTTTCTTGAGGTGAGGTAGGCAATAAAGAGTAGCAAGCCAAAATACGCGAATAGAACAATAGTTATTATTGTGGGTGCCATAGTTGATTTTTATGCTGTAAAGATATTAAAGCAAAGCATAAAATAGAATATTGTAACTAAAGTTTGTTAACATGCTATTATATTTGCAATCAAAACTATTTTCATGACAGAACTAATCTTTTTTTGCTCCTTGCTAGTTTCTACAGGATCAATCTTATTTATTGTTGTATTTTTTCTTCGCAAACATCAAGGTGTTGAGCAGGTTATGTTAATGACGGAATTAAAAAAACAGCGACAAGAATTCTTCTTGCCAAATAGGGTAGAGGCATACCAGCGCGCTATACTATTTTTGGAACGGATTAATCCCAATAGTCTTGTTATGAGGATGCAAAACCCAGAAATGCCCGCATCTATGTTTCAGGCGCAATTATTAAAAACAATCAGGGATGAATATGATCACAATGTTGCCCAACAGTTATTTATCTCACCATTGGGTTGGAAACTCCTTCAAGATGCAAAGGAGGAAACGATCAAACTCATTAATATTTCAAGTGGAAAAATCGGAGGGAGCACTGATTCAATTATGCTCTCTTCAGCTATTCTAGCATCTGCATCCGAAGTTGGAGAATTGCCAACAAATATTGCAGTGGAGTATCTTAAAAAAGAACTACAAAGTTTGTTTTAATTAACGAACAACGTGAATAAATCCTTGCTTTTCGAAGTTTTCAAAGACTAGTTTGTAAATATACACACCATCTTCTAGATCCTTGCCACTTTTATCAACTCCTCGGAAGAAAGGAGAATCTTGCGATTGTTCCCAAACCAAGTTGCCCCAACGATTAAAGATATAAAGGGTAAATTCATCACACGTCATGAAGTACGATTTTAAATCTAATTCATTGTTGACTTGATCTGAATTTGGAGTAATGACATTTGGAAAGTCAAAATCATCGAAGGTCATGGTATAGGTAATGGTTGCGTCTATCTGCGTGGTGTCGGAAATACAGCCGAATTCTGAAGTCAAAAACGCCGTGTAAATTCCCATTTCATTTTCATCTAAAGGAAAAGTACTGTTGAATAGCGTAGAAGTGTAGTTGTTTGGTCCAGTCCACGAAATGGTTGAATTAGCCTCCCCAGTAGCTGTCAAGTTAAAGGGGTCTCCAGGACACTCAGGTGTATTAAAGCTTAGAACGGGTGGGGCAGGTGTCGCCATCACATACATATCTATGGTCGAATCTGTTTCACAGCCAAAGG
>JBILCD010000281.1:0-2633 GCA_044353285.1 Crocinitomicaceae bacterium
TGGTCCGATAGCAAGAAAGCCTACGTGATGTTAGGTGTAACTGGTCCAAATGAATACGAGAATAATGTCAATAATAATTGGTACACAAACTACATTGCGAGATGGTGCATTGAATACTGTTTAGAAATTAAGGAGGAAGTGGGTGAGGTTCAAGACTTGAATATCTCCGAAGAGGAATTAGCGACTTTCCGAGACATCGTTGGAAATGTTTATTTACCAGCATTAGAAGGGACGAATATATTTCTTCAACAAGATGGATTCATGGATAAAGAACAACTTTCAGCGAGTGATTTACCCTTGAATGAACGCCCAATTAACCAACATTGGTCTTGGGATCGAATTTTGCGTTCCATTTTTATTAAACAAGCGGATGTACTGCAGGGATTGTATTTGTTTGAAGAGCACTTTGATCTAGAAACCATTCGAGAAAATTTTGATTTTTATGAACCTAAAACGGTTCACGAGTCGTCATTATCGCCCTGTGTTCATGCTATTTTAGCGGCTAAATTAGGTAAGATCGATAAAGCGTATGAGTTGTATTTACGTACGAGTAGATTAGATTTAGACGATTACAATCATGAGGCAGATGAAGGTCTGCACATTACGAGCATGGCTGGCACTTGGATGAGTTTAGTAGAAGGAATGGCTGGCGTTCGCATTACGGAATCAAGCTTGTCCATAAATCCAATTATTCCCAAATCGTGGTCGCGTTATACGTTTCAAATACGCTATCAAAACAATCCATTATTAATCGCTGTTAATCAAACAGATACTGAATTAAAGAACTTAGGTGAAAGCGATTTATCGGTTTACTTAAATGAACAACTTTATACCTTAAAAGCAAATGAAAGCATTACCGTTTAAAGGACTTCTTTTGGCCGTATTTTTTCTATGGGGCTTGAATTCTATTGCGCAGGTCAATTCAACCAATCGACAAGTTGTGTTGCAGGGTTTTTGGTGGGACTATTGGAACGCTAACTATCCCAATGGTTGGTCTAATTATTTGGCTGAATTAGCTCCTCGTTTAAAGGATTTGGGCATTGATGCGGTATGGATTCCACCCACAATAAAAAATACTGGGACTAATAGCGTGGGGTATGCACCTTTTGATCATTACGATTTAGGAGATAAATATCAAAAAAATGGTGTAAAAACTCGGATGGGCGACAAAGATGAATTGCTGAGAATGGTTGCGGTATTGAAAGCCAACGGCATCGAGGTAATCCAAGATATTGTATTAAATCATATCACCGGAGCTGGTTCTGCGAGCGGTGGTGGTGGTGGGCAAGATGTATCTGCCTTAGATGATGGATCAACCAATAAGTATAAGAATTTCCGCTATTCATGCTTTGCCACTAGCGCAATCAATGAAACAGCTACGAATTATTTAGGACGAGCCGGGCGCTTCTCGAAAAATTGGCAGAATTTTTATCCCAATAACAGCAATGTTTGCTGTACCAACGATATTAATTCTCCTTTTTGGGGTCCTGATATTTCATATGAAAGCAATGCCTTCGGATTAAGTGGAAATGCAAGCTACAACCCAAGTCAAAGCACTGATTACATGCGTTCAGGGATGAGAAATTGGTTAATTTGGTATAAAAAACAAGTTGGTTGGGATGGTGTGCGAATTGATGCGGTGAAGCATTTTCCAAGTTATGCTACGGAAGATTTTCTGTGGAATTTACAAAATAATGCGCTGTGGGCTAACGGAACAAATAATATGTTTGCCGTTGGCGAGTACGTGGGAAATATGACGGAATTAGATAATTGGGCAAATGCGGTTCAAAATAGGGCAGGGACCTTTGATTTTTCCTTGCGTTTTGCACTGCAAGACGTGATTACTCAAAATGGAAATTATAATTTAGGTAGTGTTCCAAGTGCTCAACAGACCAATCGACAGAGGACCGTTCCTTTCGTTAATAACCACGATACCTATCGCCCCACACTCAACACGGTTGGAAACATAACTGGATGGAATGCCGGATCGCAAATTGGAACTCAAATAGAGGTTGTTGATCCTCGTGCTAGTATTGTCCATGCTATTGCCCTTGCAGTTGATGGAGCGCCTGAAATATTTTTTGAAGACTTGTTTAATATTGGATACAATGCTAATCGTTTCAACCACCAACCGAGCGATACTGCAGCGCTAACAACTCACTCCGATATTGAAAATCTATTATGGTGTCATCAAAATCTTCATTTTAAAGAAGGCGCTTACTTAGTTCGTTTACAAGCCCAAGATGCATTGGTTATGGAACGTTCAGGAAAAGCATTAATCGCAGTTAATGATCATTTTACCATCTGGCAAAACGTAACGGCTATGCAAACATCCTTCGCAGATGGAACGATTTTGAAAGATTATTCTGGTGCTCATGGCAATGCTCAAATTACCGTATCGAATGGTGGAAAAGTAGATTTCAATATACCACCGTGCGATGGAACGGCTCCAGAAGGAAGAAAAGGTTATTGCATTTGGGCCCCAATCGGACAAAGCACTAATTATAATCGTCCAGCTCAGTACACGACTCAGGAATGGGAAATGGATGACGATTTGGGCGATAGTGGTGTAGCTTCTTTACAACAAGGTGGAAAATTACCAACGAATAGTAGAACCTGCAGGGTAGTGGGGC
>JBILCD010000282.1:0-2626 GCA_044353285.1 Crocinitomicaceae bacterium
GCGCTAAACTAAATGGGATTAGTGCAAGCGAATAAACAGCAATTTGGAAAGCGGAGTTTTTAGTCTTACCCGTACTTGATGGCAAAAGAAAGAAACCTGCTTTTTGATAATCTTCATGCAATACCCATGCAATTGCCCAAAAGTGAGGGAATTGCCAGGTAAATTGAATAAAGAAAAGAAGTCCGGGAACAAAACTAAATTCATTTGTTGCTGCAATAGCGCCTAAGAATGGGGGTACGGCACCAGGTATTGCTCCAATAAAAACTGCCCATGCCGTTTTTTGCTTCATCGGAGTGTAAATAAAAACATAGATTAAAAAAGCACCAAGTCCGAGCAGAGCACTTTTCACATTGATGTTCAATAGGAGAAATTCTCCAACGATTAGGGACACACAACAAATTATGAAGGCTTCCTTTTTACTCATCCAACCCATAGGCAATGGGCGCTTTGAGGTCCGCATCATTTTCTTGTCAATTTCGCATTCCCATAGTTGATTGGCGCCGTTTGAAGCCGCTGTTACAAGGGTACCACCGAGCATTAAGAATAATATTTCCATCCCATTTTTACCACCAACAAATAAATAGCCCGAAAGCGCCGAGACTATAACCAAAAAAGAAAGTCTGAATTTAGTAAAGACTAAATAAATTTTTAGGATTGAGGGCTTAGGTGGTAATTTTTCCATTCGCGACAAAATTAGTTATTTTTGATCCAAAATTTTCAATTAAGATTATTTAAAAAAAAATCAAACAAAGCGCCTAAATCTTTGTTTAGAATTACATAAAAAGTTTAATTTTGTTTTTCTAAATGAGTAAAAAACACATTCCCGGACCTTTTTTAAGTCAAATTAAAAATCCGGACGACCTTAGAAAACTTTTTAAATCAGATGACCTCATTCAAGTTTCTGATGAATTAAGGCAATATATTATTGATGTTATTTCTGAAATAGGCAACAGTCATTTTGGGGCTAGTCTTGGCGTTGTGGAGTTATCTGTTGCCCTACATTATGTTTTTAATACACCCGAAGATCAGTTGGTTTGGGATGTTGGTCATCAAGCATATGGGCATAAAATACTAACTGGCCGAAGAGAAAACTTCCATACCAACCGACTTAAAGGGGGGATTTCTGGATTTCCAAAAAGATCAGAAAGCGAGTATGATACCTTTGGTGTTGGCCATTCTTCTACCTCCATTTCTGCTGCATTAGGAATGGCAGTAGCGAATAGAATTCAAGGTTTAAAGGATATGCAGCACATTGCAGTAATTGGTGATGGCGCTATGACTGCGGGATTAGCATTTGAAGGAATGAATCATGCGGGTTTTGAAAAAGACGCAAATTTATTAGTGATATTGAATGACAATTGCATGTCAATTGATCCGAATGTAGGCGCGTTAAAAGAATACCTAACCGATATTACTACTTCTCACACTTACAACAAAGTTAAAGATGAGGTATGGAAATTATTAGGTAAAATTTCAGCTTTTGGCCCTGATGCACAATCTATTGCTTCTAAAGTTTCTAATGCATTAAAAGGGAGTCTTTTAAAACAAAGCAACTTATTTGAAGCCTTAAATTTTCGGTATTTTGGCCCAGTTGATGGCCATGATGTAACGAGTTTAGTAAAAGTACTCGAAGACTTAAAAGATATCCCAGGCCCAAAAATATTACATTGTATAACTAGAAAAGGGGCAGGATACAAGTATTCGGAAGAGGGTGATCCAACCAAATGGCATGCACCTGGAATATTTAATAAAGAAACAGGTGAAATTGTTAAAATAATTCCAAAGTCACCACAAGCGCCTAAATATCAGGATGTTTTCGGCCATACGATTGTTGAATTAGCTGAAAAAAATAAAAAAATAGTTGGCGTAACGCCCGCCATGCCTTCTGGCTCGTCATTAAATATTATGATGAAAGCCATGCCAGAAAGAAGTTTTGATGTTGGTATAGCGGAACAACACGCTGTAACATTTAGTGCTGGAATGGCAACTCAAGGGCTTGTTCCTTTTTGCAATATCTATTCATCATTCATGCAACGGGCCTATGATCAGGTAATTCATGATGTTGCACTTCAAAATCTTAATGTTGTTTTTTGCTTAGACCGAGGAGGATTAGTTGGAGCAGATGGAGCAACTCATCATGGAGCTTATGATTTGGCTTATATGCGTTGCATTCCAAATATGGTAGTTTCGGCCCCAATGAACGAGGAAGAATTAAGAAATTTAATGTTCTCTGCTCAACTAGAGGATAAAGGACCATTCACTATTCGCTATCCTAGAGGAAATGGTGCGATGTTGGATTGGAAAACGCCCTTCAAAGAAATTAAAACTGGGAAAGGCAGAAAAATTACAAATGGAGAAGATATTGCCATACTTTCTATTGGGCACCCAGGAAATTTTGCTCAAGAAGCAATAGCTAAAATGAGCGATTCTGGCATTTCTATTGCTCATTACGACATGCGCTTTGTAAAGCCTTTGGATGAAATGTTGTTACATGAAATTTTCGGTAAGTTTAAAAAAATCATAACCATAGAAGATGGCTGTATTATGGGCGGTTTCGGTTCAGCAATTATTGAATTTATGGTCGACCAAAAGTATCAATCAGAAGTTGTGCGACTTGGTATTCCAG